>QKJM01000778.1 GCA_003249315.1 Archangium sp. | reverse complement strand
GGGCGGTGACGCTCACCGGGAGCGAGGGCGCGGGCCGGGACGTGGGCAGGCGCGCCGGCCAGCAGCTCAAGAAGGTGGTGCTGGAGCTGGGCGGGAGCGACCCCTTCGTGGTGCTGCCGAGCGCGGACCTGGAGAGGGCGGTGGAGACGGGAGTCAGGGCGCGCCTGCTCAACAACGGCCAGTCCTGCATCGCCGCCAAGCGCTTCATCGTCGCCGAGCCGGTGTACGACGAGTTCGAGCGGCGCTTCGTGGAGCGGATGCGCCAGGCCGTGGTGGGAGACCCCCTGGACGCGCGCACGGAGGTGGGCCCGCTGGCCCTGGAGAGCATCCGCGACGGGCTGCACGCGCAGGTGGAGCGCAGCGTGGCGGCGGGGGCCCGGCTGCTCCTGGGCGGCCAGAAGCCGAACGGCCCGGGCTGGTGGTACCCGCCCACCGTGCTGGCCGAGCCTCCTCCGGGCTCTCCCGCCTTTTGCGAGGAGCTGTTCGGCCCGGTGGCCACCCTGCTGCGCGCCAGGGACGCGGAGGACGCGCTGCGGCTGGCCAATGACTCCCCCTATGGTCTGGGTGCCTCGGTGTGGACGCGGGACGAGGCCGAGCAGCGCCACTTCATCGACGGGCTCGAGGCCGGCTCGGTGTTCGTCAACGGCATGGTGGCGAGCGACCCCCGGCTGCCCTTCGGCGGGGTGAAGGCCTCCGGCCACGGCCGCGAGCTGGCCCGCCATGGCCTGCTCGAGTTCCTCAACATCAAGACGGTGCGCGTGGTGGCCCCGCCCCCCGGTCCCTCCAAGGCGGCCGAGTAGACGCGAACACCGCCCCTCCTCCCGGCGGCCGGGCGAGGCCTCCCCTCCCCGCCCTCTCCAGTCCGGGGAAGGAAGCGATGGGCCCGCCCGTTTGCAGCCCTCAAGTTTGCCCTTCGCCGCCAAATGGCCGATGAAGGGAAGTGCGCAGAGGGGGGCGCGAGGAAATGCCGGTGTCTAGGACGGAATCAGGAGGATTCGGACCCGAGGACATCCGCGCGCTGCGCGGAGAGCAGAGCCGTGCGGCTTTCGCCCGGCAGTTGGGGGTAACGCCCCTCACCGTATACCGCTGGGAGCTGCCGGAGGCCGCCCCTCAGGCCAGGCGACCGCGGGGCCGGGTGGTGCAGTTGCTGCGCCAGCTCGCCCAGGGAGGACGTCCACCCCTGCCCCCGCCCGGCCCGGTGGAGAGGCAGACGAGCCCGAAGCTGCTTCCGGAGGAGCGCACCCGGCTGCTCACCTGCGTGGCCCACCTGCCACGGGCCGAGTGGCGAGCCGCGGAGGACTCGCTGATGGCGCTGATGGCCTCGGGCGAGCTGCGCACGCCGGGGGCGCGGGTGGTGGCCGCGCTGGGCCTGGCCTACACCTACCGCTGGGGCTGGGAGGACATACGGCGCTCCTTCGCCCAGCTGCTGCCCCACCTGTCCGAGGCCGATGCGGGCCTGCTGCCGGAGCCGGTGGCGCTGCACCTGCACGTGCTCGCCGCCAACCTCTTCGCCTCGCCGGACGGCCGCACCTTCGACGCGGGCAAGGTGAACGCGCACGTGGCGCGCGCTGAGCTCCTGCTGCGCTCCACCGAATATGGCGCCGCGGAGGCGCGCTGCCAGCTCCGAATGGCCGAGCTGGCCGCGGCCTTCTACCTCGGCGCCCCCGAGCTCATCGCCCGCCAGCACGGCCGGCTGGAGGAGACGCTGAGCGCGGTGTCGGATCCCACGCTGAAGATGCTGGCCGAGGACATGCTCGCCCACGAGGCCAACATCCGCGGCGAGGCCTCGCTGGCCACCCGGCGCTTCCGCGAGGTGGCGCAGGTGGCGGCGAGCGTGGGCTATACCTTCCTCGAGGCGCGCGGCCTCTCCTTCCTCGCGCAGCGCCGGCTGGACGACGCGGCCGAGCCCGACGAGGTCCTCCCCCTGCTGCGCCGCGCCCGCGAGCTGGCCTGGAGCGGGAGGCGGCCGCGCGGCCTCTCCTTCATCTTCGCCGCGCGCGCGGAGGCGGAGGCCCTGCTGCGGCTGGCGCGCTTCGCCGAGGCTGAAGCGGCGCTGGACGAGGCGGAGGCGGTGGTGGAGGAGCTGAGCTGGACGCCCCAGCACCTGGTGGTGCAGCGCGCGCGCCTGCTCCACCTCACCGGCCGGTACGGGGAGCTGCGCCGGCAGGCGGTGCGGCTCTCCCAGTACTCCGGCCCCATCCAGCAACCCCTCACCCTCGCCTACGGGCGCTGGGTGGAAGCGCTGGCGGACATGGTCGAGGGGGTGCCCCAGCGGGCCGCGGAGGGCTTCGCCGCCGCCCACGCCCGCGCCCTGGAGCTGGGCGGCTGGCCCTACCTGCAGCGCGTGTGCCTCATCTGCGAGGTGAATGCCCGGGCCGCCGCCAACCAGTTGGAGAAGGCGCGCGCGGTGCTGCGCCGGGCCCAGGCCATGCTCGACCGGTTCCCCTCCGCCTGGTACTCCGCCATGCTCCACCGCCACGAGGGCGCGCTGCTGGCACGCGAGGGCCGTTCCCTCGAGGCCCGGGAGAAGCTGGAGACCTCGCTGGCCACCTTCACCCTCGCGGGAGACCTCCCCGAGGCGGCCCGCACCCGCCGCACCCTCGCCCAGGTGGCGCACGCCGGGGGCGAGCCCGGCGCCGAGGCCCGGCTGAGCGACAGCCAGGAGGAACTGCGCCGCCACGGCATCAGCACGCCCCCGGACTTCGCCCCGGAGACCCTGCGCGCACGGACGCAGCTCGAGGCGACACCGCCCACGAACGGTACACCCCGACTGGGCGCGGAGGCGCTGGTGGTCCCCTTCGAGCGGCTGTCCGTGCGCGGAATGGGCCCCCCCCTCATCCAGCGCGAGCTGCTGACGGTGCTCGAGGGCCTCTTCCCCGGCCGCCACCCCCGCCTGGAGGAGCTGGACTCGCAGGGGAATGCCACGCTGGTGCTCGGCGAGGGCGGCAAGCCCCCCTGCGAGTGGGTGGAGTTCAGCGACGGGTGCGGCCGGCGGCTGCGGCTGGGGCTGGAGGGCCCGCTGCCCATGGACGGGCGGGCGTTGCTCACCGTGCTCGCCCGGCTGACGGGATTCGCGCTGGAGGTGGCCGTGCTGCGTGGCTTCGCCCAGGCGGAGCCCGCCGCGTCCGAGCCCGAGGGGCTGCCGGAGATGCCCGGCTTCATCGCCGCCTCGCCCTCCATGCGGCAGCTCCAGTCGGAGCTGGCGGGGCTGAGCGCCTCGCGCGCCACCGTCATCGTCACCGGCGAGTCCGGCAGCGGCAAGGAGGTGGTGGCGCGCGCGCTGCACCAGCTCTCCGCGCGCGCCGAGCGGCCGTACGTGGCCTTCAACTGCGCCGCGGTGCCCCGCGAGCTCTTCGAGGGACAGCTCTTCGGCTACCGGCGCGGCGCCTACACCGGCGCGGCGACGGACCACCCCGGCGTCATCCGCACCGCCCACGGCGGCACCCTCTTCCTGGACGAGATTGGCGAGCTGCCCCTGGAGGTACAGCCCAAGCTGCTGCGCTTCCTGGAGAACGGCGAAATCTTCCCCCTGGGCGAGACGCGACCGGTGCATGTGGACGTGCGCGTGGTGGCGGCCACTCACAGGGACCTGGACCAACTGGTGCGCGAGGGCCTCTTCCGCGAGGACCTCTACTACCGGCTGCAGGTGGTACCGGTGCGGGTGCCCCCGCTGCGCGAGCGCCGGGAGGACGTGATTGCGCTGGCGCGCCACTTCGTGCAGCAGCTCACCCCCGAGGGCCAGCCGCCACCCCAGCTCGGGCCGGACGCGCTCGCCGCGCTGGTGGCCCACTCGTGGCCGGGCAACGTGCGCGAGCTCCGCAACGTGATTGAGCGCTCACTGGCCTTCGGGACGCTGCCGCCGGCACTGGGGGCGGACCGGCTGCGCATCACCGGCTGAGCCGGGAGCGGCCCACCGGGCCTCGGCAAAAAAAAAGCACCGCGGGCCAGGACAGGGGGCGAACCCGACCCGCGGTGCGTGGCTACAACGCCTTTGCACTGCGTAGAAGATGCGTCGCGGGCCCAGGTGGGGGGGCCCTTGACCCGCGACGCTTCGGGCACCGGAGCGCCCGAATCCCAAAGTCATCGACTGAACACTTAGCATTTGGCGTGCCAGGGCTCAGGCACCTCCCAGGGCACTTTGGATGACATCCAACCTGCCTGGAAGTGCAGGTACATATTACCAGAGTGTTACCGATGAGGGAAATGAGGATTTCCAACCGCTCAGATTGGATATGGACAGTACCACTGCAAGAGGGCGGACATGGGAGACGAGGCGGAGGGGCGCGAATTGGGTTAGGGAGGAGCGGCCATGAGCTCTCGCCGCTTCCGACTCTTTAGCTGGCTTACACTTGCCTACACACTGGCCGTGGTGCTGTGGGGTGCCTTCGTGAGGGCCACGGGCTCGGGGGCGGGGTGTGGGGACCACTGGCCGGTGTGCAACGGGGAGGTGGTGCCGCGGGCGCCGAGCGTGCAGACGGTGATCGAGTACACGCACCGGGTGACGAGCGGGCTGGCGCTGGTGCTGGCGGTGGTGCTGTGCGTCTGGGGGCTGAGGGCGCACGCGAAGGGCCATCCGGTGCGCCGGGCGGCGGTGCTGTCGCTGGTCTTCATGGTGACGGAGGCGTTGGTGGGAGCGGGGCTGGTGCTCTTCCAGATGGTGGCGCAGAACACCTCCACGGCGCGGGCGTACTGGATGGCGGCGCACCTCATC
>QKJM01000176.1 GCA_003249315.1 Archangium sp. | reverse complement strand
CACCCTCGAGCCCTCCGTCCGCGCGCTCATCATCACCGGCGGCGGCGAGAAGGCCTTCGTCGCCGGCGCGGACATCTCGGAGATGGCGTCCATCGGCGCCGCCCAGGCCCGCGAGCTTGCCGCCCTCGGCCACCGCACCTTCAGCCTGCTGGAGCAGCTCCCCATCCCCACCATCGCCGCGGTCAACGGCTTCGCGCTGGGCGGCGGCTGCGAGCTGGCCCTGGCGTGCGATCTCATCTACGCCTCGGAGAAGGCGAAGATGGGGCTGCCCGAGGTGGGCCTCGGCGTCATCCCCGGCTTCGGCGGCACCCAGCGCCTCACCCGCCTGGTCGGCAAGATGCGCGCCAAGGAGCTCATCTTCACCGGCGAGCGGCTGGACGCGGCCAAGGCCCGGGAGATCGGCCTGGTGCTCGAGGTGCTGCCCGCGGATCAGCTCCTGGCCCACTGCAAGGGCGTGGCGGAGAAGATCCTCAAGAACGGCCCCCTCGCGGTGTCCCAGGCCAAGCGGGTCATCGAGTTCGGCTCCGATCAGGATCTCCGTGCCGCCAACGAGCTGGAGCGCCAGGGCTTCGCCGTCCTCTTCGGCTCCGACGATCAGAAGGAGGGCATGACGGCCTTCCTCGAGAAGCGCCCGGCCAACTTCTCCGGCAAGTAGCATCCCCCCGTTTCCCCCCTCTCATGGGCGCGCAGCCGCGTCCGCTCCCCAGGAAGTGCCATGAACTTCGAGCTGAATGACATCCAGCAGGAAATCCAGCGGATGTGCCGCGAGTTCGCCGCGCGCGAGCTGACCCCCAACGCCCGCAAGTGGGACGAGCACCACGAGTGGCCCACCGATGCGCTGAAGAAGCTGGCCGAGCTGTCGCTGCTCGGCGTGGCGGTGCCGGAGCAGTACGGCGGCGCGGGGCTGGACAACGTCTGCTACGCGCTGGCCATGGAGGAGATCAGCCGCGGCTGCGCCTCCACCGGGGTGATCATGAGCGTGAACAACTCGCTCTACTGCGATCCGGTGATGAAGTTCGGCACCGAGGCGCAGAAGGAGGAGTTCCTCACGCCCTTCGCCCGGGGCGAGAAGCTGGGCTGCTTCGGCCTCACCGAGCCCGAGGCCGGCAGCGACGCCGCCGCCCAGAAGACGGTGGCCGTGCGCAAGGGCGACGAGTTCATCATCAACGGCTCGAAGAACTGGATCACCAACGGTCCCAAGGCCGACGCCATCGTCCTCTTCACGATGACGAACAAGGAGGCGGGCAACAGGGGCATCACCGCCTTCCTGGTGCCCACCAACACCCCGGGCTTCATCCGCGCCGAGCCGGACAAGAAGATGGGCATCAGCGCGGCGCACTCCTGCACCATGTTCTTCGAGGACATGCGCGTGCCCGCGAAGAACCTCCTCGGCAAGGAGGGCGAGGGCTTCAAGGTGGCGATGAGCACGCTGGACGGCGGGCGCATCGGCATCGCGTCCCAGGCGCTGGGCATCGCCCGCGCGGCCTTCGAGGAGGCCGTGCGCTACTCGGGCGAGCGCAAGACGTTCGGCAAGGCCATCCGCGAGCACCAGGCCATCCAGTTCATGATCGCGGACATGGCCACGGAGCTCGACGCGGCCCGGCTGCTGGTGCTGCGCGCGGCGCTGCTCAAGGACAAGGGCGTGCGCCACAGCGTGGAGAGCTCCATGGCCAAGCTGTACGCCAGCGAGATGGCCAGCCGGGTCACCAACAAGGCCCTGCAGATCCACGGCGGCATGGGCTACAGCAAGGAGATGGACGTGGAGCGCCACGTGCGCGACGCGCGAATCACCGAGATCTACGAGGGAACGAGCGAGATCCAGCGCATCGTCATCTCCGCGAACCTGCTGAAGGAGTAGCCGCGTGGATCTGGAGCTCACCGAGACGCAGACGCTCATCCGAGACACCGCGCGCAAGTTCGCGCGCGAGCGGGTGGCCCCCCAGGCGCGCGGCTTCGACAAGGAGGAGCACTTCTCCGTCGAGCTCTTCAAGGAGCTGGCCGCGCTGGGCCTGATGGGGGTGAACATCCCCGCGCAGTACGGCGGCGCCGAGGCCGGCGTGGTGTCCTACTCGCTGGCGATGATGGAGATGGCCGCCGCGTGCGCCTCCACCTCGGTGGCCATGGCCGTGACGAACATGTGCGCCGAGCTGATCCACAAGTTCGGAAACGAGGCCCAGCGCGAGAAGTACGTGACGCGGCTGACGTCCGGCGAGGCGGTGGTGGGCGCGTTCGCGCTCAGCGAGCCGCACGCGGGCTCGGATCCGGGCGCCATGCTCACCACCGCCGTGCGCCGAGGGGACAAGTGGATCCTCAACGGCAGCAAGCAGTGGATCACCTCCGGCGCCTACGCGGGAGTGATGGTGGTGTGGGCACGCACGGGCGGGCCGGGCAACAAGGGCCTGTCCGCCTTCGTGGTGGAGGGCGGCACCCCGGGCCTCCTCGTCGGCAAGCACGAGGACAAGATGGGGCTGCGCGGCTCCAACACCGTGGGGCTCACCTTCGAGGACTGCGAGATTCCGGCGGAGAACCTCCTCGGCAGGGAAGGGGAGGGCTTCAAGCTGGCGATGATCGCCCTGGACGGAGGGCGCATCGGTATCGCGTCTCAGGCCTGCGGCGTCGGCCGGGCGGCCCTCGAGGCCTCCATCCGCTACGCGAAGGATCGCAAGGCCTTCGGACAGCCGATCGGCGACTTCCAGGCCCTGCGCTTCATGATGGCCAACATGGCCACCGAGCTGCAGGCCGCGGAGCTGCTCACCTTCCGGGCGGCGTCCCTCAAGGAGCAGGGCCAGCCGTTCTCCCGCGAGGCCTCCATGGCCAAGCTGTACGCCAGCGAGATGTCCAACCGGGTGTGCGACAAGGCCGTACAGATTCACGGAGGCTACGGCTACATCGACGAGTTCCCGGTGGAGCGATACTTCCGCGACGCGAGGGTGCAGACCATCTACGAGGGCACCAGCGAGGTGCAGCGACTGGTCATCGCCCGCGAGACCTTCAAGCTGCTCGATTAGGCGCCTTGCCCCTCGGGCCTCCGGACAGGAGACCCGAGGGGGGTGTCCGGTGACCCGGACCGACATTATCAAGACAGTAACAACCTCCGCGTGCCCGCTTGACTACCGGGCTATCCGGTGCTTAGGGTGCGCGGCTTCAACTCCCATCGTGGGAAAACCAGACCCTCCGCCACGCCCCGCGGAAGGCTGTCGCCAACCAACCGGGGCAGCAGTACCGTTTCCGAGGATTCCTATTTCCATGCAGCAGAACGTGAACCAGCAGATTGGACCGGAGGCCGGCGACGAGGATTTTGCCGCGATGTTCGAGGCGTCGCTGAAGGAGCGCGGTGGTGACGGCATCCTCAAGGAGGGGGAGATCGTCAAGGGCACCGTGGTCCAGGTGACGAAGGACTACGCCATCGTCGACATCGGGTACAAGTCCGAAGGCCAGGTTCCGATCTCCGAGTTCACCAGCCCTCGCGGCGAGGTGTCCGTCCAGGCGGGCGACCCGGTCGAGGTGCTCCTGGAGAGCCGTGAGAACGATACCGGCATGGTCGTCCTCTCCAAGGAGAAGGCCGACAAGATGCGCATCTGGGACGAGATCAGCGCCGCCTGCGAGCGCGATGAGATCGTCAAGGGCACCATCGTGGGCCGCGTGAAGGGTGGTCTCTCCGTCGACATCGGCGTGAAGGCCTTCCTCCCCGGCAGCCAGGTGGACATCCGCCCGGTGCGCAACCTGGACCAGTACATCTCGAAGGAATTCGAGTTCAAGGTCATCAAGTTCAACAAGAAGCGCGGCAACATCGTGCTGAGCCGCCGCGTGCTGCTGGAGAAGCAGCGCGAGGAGCTGAAGAAGGAGACCCTCAAGAACCTCAAGGAGGGTGCGGTCCTCAAGGGCGTGGTCAAGAACCTCACCGACTACGGTGCGTTCATCGACCTCGGCGGCATCGACGGCCTGCTCCACATCACCGACATGTCCTGGGGCCGCATCGGTCACCCCTCGGAGATGTTCAATGTGGGTGACGAGGTCCGCGTCGTCGTCCTCAAGTTCGACCCCGCTCAGGAGCGCGTCAGCCTCGGCCTCAAGCAGATCCAGGAGGATCCGTGGCACCGCGCCGACGAGAAGTACCCGGTCGGCACCCGCGTGGGCGGCAAGGTCGTCTCCATCACCGACTACGGCGCCTTCATCGAGATCGAGCAGGGCGTCGAGGGTCTGGTGCACGTGTCCGAGATGTCCTGGACCAAGCGCCTCAAGCACCCGTCCAAGATGCTGGAGGTCGGCCAGGAGGTCGAGGCGGTGGTGCTCGACATCGATCCGAAGGCCAAGCGCATCGCGCTGGGCATGAAGCAGATCGAGCAGAACCCCTGGACGCTGCTCGAGGACAAGTACCCGATCGGCTCGGTCATCAAGGGGCAGATCCGCAACGTCACCGACTTCGGCATCTTCGTGGGTGTCGAGGAGGGCGTGGACGGCCTGGTGCATGTGTCCGATATCTCCTGGACGCAGCGCATCAAGCACCCGGGCGAGATCTACAAGAAGGGCGATGAGGTCGAGGCGGTGGTGCTCAACATCGACGTCGAGAACGAGCGCTTCAGCCTGGGCATCAAGCAGCTCCAGCCGGATCCCTGGGACACCCTGTCCGAGCGCACCCCGGTGGGCAGCCGCGTGAAGGGCAAGGTCACCAAGGTGACGGACTTCGGCGCCTTCGTGGAGATCGAGCCCGGCATCGAGGGCCTCGTTCACGTCTCCGAGCTGAAGGAGGAGCGCGTCGAGAACCCGCGTGACGTGGTGAACGAGGGCCAGGATGTCGAGGTGAAGATCATCGACATCAACACCCAGGACCGGAAGGTGGCCCTGTCGATGAAGGCGCTGATCGGCGAGGGCGAGGACTACCGCGAGTACCTCCGCCGTCAGGCCGAGGGCTCCAAGGCCCGCCTCGGCGACGTGATGGCGAGCAAGCTCAAGAAGTAGGGCACTCGCACTCACCCCGAGTGAGGCTGGCGGCCGGGTTCCTGAAGAGGGGCCCGGCCGTCGGTGTTTCTCGAATCGAGAAGCCGGACTCCCCGCGTGGGATGCCCGGGGTTCGAGGAAGGGCGAGGAGGCTTGACCCTCTCGGGGGGCCCGGTTAAGGCCCCTGTCGGACTGTCATCCACGTCTTTTCAAGTTTTCATCAAAGGAGGAGTTCATGGCTCGTGAAGTGGTCATCGTGGGCGCGGCACGTACCCCCATCGGGGCCTTCCAGGGCGCCCTGGCGAAGCTGACGGCCCCTCAGCTCGGTGCGGTGGCGATCAAGGCGGCGCTGGAGCGCGCGGGCGTGTCTCCCGATCAGGTCAGCGAGACCATCATGGGTTGCGTGCTGCAGGCGGGCGTGGGCCAGGCCCCGGCGCGCCAGGCGGCGATCTTCGCCGGCCTTCCGGACACCGTCCCGGCCGTCACGATCAACAAGGTATGTGGCTCGGGCCTCAAGGCCGTCATCGCCGGCGCCCAGGCCATCGCCCTCGGTGACGCCGAGGTGGTGGTCGCCGGCGGCATGGAGTCCATGAGCAACGCGCCCTACCTCAGCCCCAACATGCGCGGTGGCGCCCGCATGGGTCACGTGGAGCTCAAGGACGCCCTCGTCCACGACGGCCTCTGGGACGTGTATGGCAACGTCCACATGGGCCTGTGCGCCGAGGAGTGCTCCACCAGCCAGGACATCGGCCGCGCGGCCCAGGACGAGTTTGCGCTCGAGTCCACCCGGCGAGCGAGCGAGGCCCAGAAGGCCGGCCTGTTCCAGGCGGAGATCGCCCCCGTCACCATCCCCGGCAAGGGCGGTGACGTGGTGGTGAGCGAGGACGAGGGCCCGAAGAACGCCCGCCCGGAGAAGATCCCCAACCTCAAGCCCGTCTTCAAGAAGGGCGGCACGGTGACGGCGGCCAACGCCTCGTCCATCAACGACGGCGCGGCCGCGCTGGTGCTGATGAGCGCCGAGCGCGCCAAGGCCGAGGGCCGCACCGTCCTCGGGCGCATCACCGGCTACGCCGGCGCGGCGCGCAAGCCGGTGGAGTTCACCATCGCCCCGGCGGACTCCATCAACAACCTGCTCAAGCGCACCGGCCACCAGGTCAGCGACGTGGACCTCTGGGAGATCAACGAGGCCTTCGCCGTCGTGGCCCTGGCCAACAACAAGCTGCTCGGGCTGGACGCCTCGAAGGTGAACGTGCGCGGCGGCGCGGTGGTGCTCGGCCATCCGATCGGCGCCTCGGGCGCGCGCATCCTCGTGACGCTGCTGCAGACCATGAAGGACATGGACAAGAAGCGCGGCGTGGCGTCGCTGTGCATCGGCGGCGGCGAGGGCATCTCGCTGATGGTGGAGCGCTAGTCCACACGCGGCAGTGAACCGAGCGGGGTGGGGGCCTTCGCGGGCTCACGCCCCGCGCTCGTCGGAGGGCTTCATGAACAAGATCTTCCCGAGCGCGGACGAGGCCGTCCGCGACATCCCGGATGACTGCACGCTGATGAGCGGCGGCTTCGGGTTGTGTGGCAACCCCGAGAACCTCATCGAGGCGCTGCACCGCAAGGGGACCAAGGGGCTGACCATCATCTCCAACAACTGTGGCACCACCGAGCTGGGGCTCGGCATCCTGCTGCAGGCGAAGCAGGTGAAGAAGATCGTCGCCAGCTACGTGGGAGAGAACAAGGAGTTCGAGCGCCAGTTCCTCTCCGGTGAGCTGGAGGTGGAACTCAACCCGCAGGGCACGCTGGCCGAGCGCATCCGCGCGGGCGGCTGCGGCATCGGCGGCTTCTTCACCCCGGCGGGCGCGGGCACCGCGGTCTCCGAGGGCAAGGAGACGCGGATGATCGACGGGCGCCTCCACGTGCTGGAGACGCCGCTCAAGGCAGACTTCACGATCGTTCGCGCCTGGAAGGCGGACACCTGGGGCAACCTGGTGTTCCGCAAGACGGCCCGCAACTTCTCGCCAATGATGTGCATGGCGGGCAAGGTGACGATCGTCGAGGCCGAGCAGATCGTACCGGCCGGTGAGCTCGATCCGGACCAGGTCCACCTGCCCGGCATCTTCGTGCATCGGATCATCCAGTCCCAGAACCTCCAGAAGTGGATCGAGCGCCGCACCGTGCGCAAGAAGGCCTGAGAGGACCGCCACATGCCCCTGACCCGTGAGCAGATTGCCCAGCGCATCGCCCAGGAGCTGCGCGACGGCTACTATGTGAACCTCGGCATCGGAGTACCCACCCTGGTCGCCAACTACATCCCGGAGGGCATGGACATCATGCTCCACTCGGAGAATGGCATCCTCGGGATGGGCCCCTGGCCGGTGGAAGGCGAGGAGGATCCGGATCTCATCAACGCCGGCAAGGAGACGGTGACGGTGGTGAAGGGCGCCGCCTTCTTCGACTCGGCGCTCAGCTTCGGGATGATCCGCGGCGGCCACATCGATCTGGCCGTGCTCGGCGCCATGGAGGTGAGCGAGGAGGGAGACCTGGCCAACTGGATGATCCCCGGAAAGATGGTGAAGGGGATGGGCGGCGCCATGGATCTGGCGGTGGGCGCCAAGCGCGTCTACGTGGCCATGGAGCACGCCAACAAGGCGGGCCAGCCGAAGATCCTCAAGAAGTGCTCGCTGCCCCTCACCGGCCTCAAGTGCGTACACCACATCGTGACGGATCACGCCCTGATGGACGTGACACCCGAGGGCCTCGTGCTGCGCGAGCTGGCCCCCGGGGTGACGGTGGAGCAGGTGCAGGCCATCACCGAGCCCAAGCTCAAGGTGGCGCCGGACCTGCGCGAGATGAAGATCTGATCGTGCATTCCGCCTGACCGCCGCGGCCCCTCGACCCCGAGGAGCCGCGGCGGAATACCCAATCCGGCGTGGAGGTCGAAGAGGGGGGAGCCCCGAGCCGTCCTCCGCCCGCCCCCCACTCCCGACATGCTGCCGGATACCCCCATCGAACTGACGATCGAGCGCCTCGGGCAGCTCGGCGAGGGCGTGGCCTCCTACGAGGGCCGCACCGTCTTCGTCCCTGGTACCTTCCCCGGCGAGCGGGTTCGCGTGCGGCTGGAGCAGGAGGGCAGGGTGGTGCGCGGGCACCTGCTCGGCGATGTGCTGGTGCCGAGTCCGGAGCGACGCGCCTCGCCTTGTGTGATGAGCGCCCGATGCGGCGGATGCGACTGGCTGGAGCTGGCCGAGCCCGTCCAGCGCTCGGCGAAGCAGGAGATCGTCCTCTCCGCGTTGGAGCACCTGGGGCGGGTGAAGCGGGAGGGCTTCGAGGTGCGGCCACTGCTGGTGGCGCCGAGGGACTTCGGCTACCGGCGGCGAGCGGTGCTGCACTTCCTCAAGGACGAGCTGGCCTACTTCGGGCGGCGAAGCCATGACCGGGTGCCGGTGTCCGAGTGCCCCGCGCTGGTGCCGGAGCTCGCCGGGCTGCCGGGGAAGCTGACGCCGCTGCTCAAGCCGCTGTCCCGGGACGCGGAAGAAGTGCATCTGCTGGCCGAGGGCCGCAAGGTGGCCTTCGCGGTGCTTCTGAAGGGTCTCGCGACATCACGACACGCCGAGACCTGCGAGGCGGCGGTGCGCGCCCTGCGGCTAGAGGGGGCGGTGCTGGTGCCCCGGGAGGGCTCGCCGCGGATCTTCGGGAAGCCAGTGTTGAGATCCATCTCCCCGCTGCGCCCGGAGGTGCCGCTGTACCTGCGGCCGGACGCCTTCGCCCAGGCGCACGCGGAGGCGAACGTGGGGCTGGTGACGAGCGCCCTCTACGAGCTGGCCCCGCGCGAGACGGATTCCGTGCTGGAGCTGTACTCGGGCAACGGCAACTTCACCTTCCCGCTGGCGGCGACGACGGCCTCGGTGCTGGGAGTGGAGTCCTCGCCGGTGTCGGTGGAGCTGGCGCAGCGGAGCGCGCGGGAGGGTGGGGTACACAACGTGCGCTTCGTGCAGGGGGACGCCCGGAAGGTGTGCGAGGGGCTGCTCGCCGAGGGCCGGAGGTTCGACCTGGCGCTGGCGGACCCACCGCGGACGGGAGCCCCTGGGATTGCCCGCTGGCTGAAGGGGCTGGGGGTGAGACGGGTGGTGTACGTGGCATGCGATCCGGGCTCGCTGGCACGAGATGCGGCGGGGCTGGTGGAGGCGGGTTACAAACCCCTGGCACTCCAGGTGGTGGACATGTTCCCCCAGACACACCACGTGGAGTCGGTGATGTCATTCGAGCTCGACAACCCCTCTCCCTCCGGGAGAGGGACGGGGTGAGGGTGCCTGCCCCCGTTCTCCAACCTTGAGGAACCCACCACGATGGACGCGCGCATCGTCGAATTCGCCGAGGTCCTCCGCCAGAACGGGGTGCGCGTCAGCACGTCCGAGGTGGCGGATGCGAACCGGGCCTCCGCGGAGGTGGGGCTGCGAGACAGGGAGCTCTTCCGCTCGGTCCTGAGGATCACGCTGGTGAAGCGGGCCCAGGACGTGGAGGTCTTCAACCGGGCCTTCGACTTCTACTTCTCGGGGGTCGCGAAGACGTTCGAGGCGCTGGACAGGTCCCTCTTCGAGCAGATGAGGGAGCGAGGCATGCTCGAGGGAGACGAGCTGACGATGCTCCTGTACCAGATGAACCAGCTCTTCAACGGGCTGTCCCCCCTGGCGCAGGCGGCGATGACGGGAGACAGGGCGCGACTGGCGCAGCTCTTCCGGGCGGCCACGCTGCAGCTCGATCTGTCGGCGATGCAGAGCCCGATGCAGGCGGGCTTCTTCTCGAGGCGACTGCTGGTGGCGGCGGGGATCGACGGCGCGAGAGCGGACCTGAAGGCGATGGAGGAGGAGCTGCGCCGCAGGGGCTTGTCGGCGGAGGGGGTGGAGGTCGTCTCGCGGCACGTGGCCGAGGCGATGCGGAAGGTGGAGGACGCGGCGCGACGCGAGGTGAAGCGGCAGGCCGAGGCCCGCATCCGCAAGCCCTCGGGGAGCGTGATGGACAAGCCGTTGCACACGCTCAGCCAGGCCGAGGTGGAGAAGATGGAGGCCGCGGTGCGGACGCTGGCCGAGAAACTGAAGAGCCGGCTGGTGCGCAAGCAGCGCTCGCAGAGAAGGGGCGCGCTCAACGTGCGCCGCACCCTGCGCCGCAACCTCCCGTGGGGTGGGGTGCCCATGGTGCCCCAGTTCCGCCGCCGCCGCCCCGAGCGCCCCGAGGTGGTCGTCCTCTGTGACATCTCCGACTCGGTGCGCAACGCGTCCCGGATGATGCTCCTCTTCACCTACACGCTGCAGTCGCTCTTCGTGCGAGTCCGTTCGTTCGTCTTCGTGTCGGACGTGGGCGAGGTGACGCGGTTCTTCAAGGAGCAGGACGTGGACCGGGCGATCGATCTCGCCACCATGGGCCAGGCCGTCTCGCTCACCGCCAACTCCAACTACGGCCGCGCGCTGGCCGCCTTCACGCGCGACTTCCTCGGCAGCATCACCCGGCGCACCACGGTGATGATCATCGGGGACGGTCGCAACAACTACAACGCCAACAACGCCTGGGCACTCAAGGACCTGAAGCAGAAGTGCCGACGGCTCCTGTGGATCTGCCCCGAGGACCGCGGCAACTGGGGCTTCGGGGACAGCGAGATGCTCACCTACTCGAGGCACTGCCACCAGGCGGTGGTGGTGCAGTCGGTGGCGGACCTGTCCCGCATCGCGGAGCAGCTCGTCCCCGCCTGAGACCCAAGGAAGAAAGCACCATGTCCCGTTCCATGTTCGACGACCTGGAGACCGAACGCTCAGCCCAGTTCGAGTCGGCCGACGCGCGCACCCTGCGGCTGGCGGCACACCCGCTCACCCCGGAGGAGCTGGAGTCCCTCGTCCGCTACCAGGAGGCCTTCCTCACCCATGGCGAGCAGCCCTCCCTGGGGCACGAGGCGCTCTCCACCTCCCACCAGCGAGGACTCGAGGCCTCCGGCATGAAGGATGTCCGGGTGGTGGAGCAGGGCCTCTCCCTGCTGCGCGCCTACTGCGGCCAGCGCTGGACGGCCCGGAAGATCGCCAGCCGCCTGCCCGAGCTGGATGAAGAGAAGGCGTCCAAGGCCCGTGACGAGCTGCGTCGTCTGGAGGACATGGAGCCCCTCGCCCGACGCTACGGGCAGGAGGTGATCGACCTCCTCCGCCAGAACGAGGACCGGCTGCTCGCCCTCCACATCCGGATGCAGAAGCTCCTCAGCGGAACCTGAGGAAACCTGGAGCGCCTGTCCGGCTGTCTGACAGGTTGCATTCCTCCGGGGGCCGGCGCATAAGTCCCCGTTCTCCGTACGGAAAGAGACATGAAGCGCTACTTCATCCACACCTTCGGCTGCCAGATGAACGTCAACGACTCGCTCCGCATGGGCGAGGTGCTGGGCAAGCTGGATTATCGGCCCACGCCGGTGGCGGAGGAGGCGGACCTCATCATCCTCAACACCTGCTCCATCCGCGAGAAGGCCGAGGACAAGATGCTGTCCGCCCTCGGGCGCTACCGCACGGTGAAGCTCAGCCGTGGCACGCTGCTCGGAGTGGGTGGGTGCGTGGCCCAGCAGGAGAAGGACAGGCTGCTGAAGAAGGTCCCCTACCTGGACTTCGTCTTCGGCCCGGACTCGATCGCCAGGCTGCCGGAGATCCTCCAGCGCGTGCAGGACGAGCGCGAGCGGGTGGTGGAGACGGCGTGGGTGGACTCGGAGGAGTACGTCTTCCCCCGGGCGGATCCCGAGACGAGCCGCGGCAAGGTGACGGAGTTCGTCACGGTGATGAAGGGCTGCGACAACGTCTGCTCCTTCTGCGTGGTGCCCCACACCCGAGGCCGCGAGGTGAGCCGGGCCTTCCCGGAGGTGCTCGGCGAGGTGGCGGACCTGACCCGGGTGGGCGTGCGAGAGGTGACGCTGATCGGCCAGAACGTGAACTCGTATCGCGGCGGCATCAGCTTCGCGCAGCTCCTGCTGCGCACCGCCGAGGTGCCGGGCATCGAGCGCGTGCGCTTCACCACCAGCCACCCGCATGACCTGTCCGACGAGCTGATCGAGGCCTTCCGGCTCCAGCCGAAGATCGCCCCGCACTTCCACCTTCCGGTGCAGTCCGGCTCGGATCCGGTGCTCAAGCGGATGCGGCGTGACTACACGATCGAGCAGTACCTGGAGCGGCTGGAGAAGCTGCGCGAGGCGCGGCCCGGCATCGCCGTCACCACCGACATCATCGTCGGCTTCCCCGGGGAGACGGAGGAGGACTTCGCCCTCACCCTGGCCCTCACGGAGAAGGTCCGCTACGAGAACCAGTTCTCCTTCATCTACAGCCCGCGACCCAAGACGGGCGCCGCGCTCCGCGAGAAGGACTGGGGGGCGGTACCGCACGAGGTGAAGATCGAGCGCCTGGAGCGCCTGCAGAAGATGCAGCGGCGCATCAGCGCGGAGATCACCTCGGCGCTGGTGGGACAGGAGGTGGAGGTGCTGGTGGAGGGAGCCTCCCGCTACAACCCGCTCAAGCGCTTCGGACGCACGCCGGAGAACCGCACCGTCAACTTCGACGGAGACGCCCCGGCCGGCGCCATGGTGAAGGTGCTCGTGGAGCACACCACCCCCAACCAGCTCTCCGGCAAGCAGACGGCGATGCTCATGGAGCCGATGGTGGTGCCTCCTCCCGAGGTGGAGCGCCCGGAGTTCCCCCAGATCGTCGCCTAGGAGCACCCATGGCCCTGAGACGTTTCCGTGAACACTTCCCGCGCATCCACCCGAGTTCCTTCGTCGAGGACTCGGCCCAGGTGATCGGCGACGTGGAGCTGGGTGAGGACTCCTCGGTGTGGTTCAACTCGGTGCTGCGCGGGGACGTACACACCATCCGCATCGGCCAGAGGACGAACATCCAGGATCTGACGATGATCCACGTCACCAGCGGACGCTTCTCCACCACGATCGGTGACGACGTGACGGTGGGGCACCACGTGGTGCTCCACGGATGCACGATTGGCAACCGGGTGCTGGTGGGCATGAGCGCGGTGGTGATGGATGGAGTGGAGATCGGCGACGACTGCATCATCGGCGCCGGCGCGCTCCTGACGCCAGGCACCCGGATTCCCTCGGGCTCGCTGGTCGTGGGTTTCCCCGGCAAGGTCAAGCGCTCCCTCTCCGACGAAGAGCGCGCCTTCCTGCTCGAGTCCGCCAAACACTACGTCCATACCGCCGCCGAGCATCGCGCCAGCCGCTGACGCGCGCCCCCATGTATGCTAGGAGCCCACCCTATGGAGGTCTCAACCGCGCTCAAGGCGTGCCCGCTCTTCAAGGAGTTCACGGATGTCGGCATCCAGATCTTCGCCGGCATCGCGGTGCCTCGTGCATTCCCCAAGGGTTCGGCGCTCTTCCTGGAGAACCGTCCCGGAGAGTCCCTCTTCATCGTCGGGGAGGGGACGGTACGGTTGAGCGCCCGGAGTCCCGCGGGTGAGGAGGTAACGCTCGGGGATGTGGGACAGGGGGAGCCACTGGGCGAGCTGACCCTGCTGCAGACGGGGGAGCGGCTGTGTACGGCCACCGCCATCACCGACGTCACCGCGGTGGAGATCCGCCATGCGGACTTCCAGCGGCTGACGAACCAGAAGCCCCAGGCCTGCCTCAAGCTGCTGATGGGCATCATCAACAACTTCAGCCAGAAGGTCCGAGACAACCGCGAGGCCATGAAATCCCTCGTGGGCAAGACGTAGGAGCCTGCTCTCTCGCTCTCCGTCCTGGCTTCCAGCCGGTAGTGGAGCTGGGATCCTGTGCTCCAGGACTCGACAAGGAGACGGAGTTTTGACGCAGCGCACCCGGTTGATGAGTGGGCGCCGGCGTCACGGGTGATACCTTCGGACGGACCCGCAGGTGAACGACAGCGGACGGGAAGACGCGTGCAAGAACTCCTCACCAACCTGCTGAGCAATACCGACGGCTTCCTCGCCTACGTGACCGTCTTCGGCATCCTGGTGGCATGTGGGCTGGGCGTGCCGCTGCCGGAAGACGTCTCGCTCATCCTGGGGGGATTCCTCGCACACAAGGGAGCAGCCATCCTCCCGGTGATGATGTTCGTCGGCTTCGCCGGCATCCTGGTGGGAGACAGCCTCATCTTCTTCGCCGGCCGCCGGCTGGGCTCCCAGGTGGGACGTTCGCCAGGAGGCTTCTTCGCCCGCATCGTCACTCCCGAGAAACGAGCCCGGGTGGAGGGGTTGTTCAGCCTGCACGGGCAGAAGATCGTGATGATCGCCCGCTTCCTGCCCGGGGTGCGCGCGGTGACGTACTTCACCGCCGGCTCGGCGGGCATGGCCTACTGGCGCTTCATCCTCTGGGACGGACTGGCGGCGCTGCTGTCCGCGCCCATCTTCGTCTGGCTGGGTTTCTACTTCGGCGACAAGCTGGACTACCTCATCGAGCGGATGAAGGAAGGCCAGTTGGTGGTGGTGGGCGTCCTGGTGGTGGTGGGGCTGGCCGTCTTCCTGTGGCGGAAGCGGATCGCCTCCCTACGCAACACCGCGCTGCGAGCAGCGATGAAGGCCTCGCCGGTGCCGTCCCGCCTGCTGAGTCCCGCCGCGGAAGCCCAGCCCGCCTCCTCGGAGCGCGCCCAGCTCCGCGAGTAGCCGCACGCCGGGGAGGGGAGGGCAGGGGAGCCCCCCGCCCCCGTCACCGGCCGATCAGCCGCTTCAGCCAACCGACGACGCCCACCCGCGAGGACGCATGCTGGGCGGCCTCGAGGGCTGGGAGATGAACCGGCTGCTGGGCCACGTACGAAGAGCGCGCCACGGCCACATGCTGGTTCGCCTGGCCCGGTGCGCTCGGCCGCGCCGCGGGAGGCTCCGCCGGATGCGCGGGGCCGAGCCCCATCTGCTCTCGCACCGACTCCGGCGTGTCCTTGGTGGTGAAGACGCTCATCATCTCGGCACCGCTGCTCTCCTCGCGCGCGGTCACCGTGAGGATGCACTCGTTGTTCACCTCGAAGGTAACCAGCACCTTCACCGAGCCGCGCGGTCCCTCCGGGAGTCCGGAGAGCTTCAGCGTCCCCAGGTACTCGTTCTCCAGGGCCCGCTCCGAGTCGCCCTGGAGGATGATCAGCTCGATCTCCGTCTGATCCTCTCTGCTGTTGGTGATGGTGTATTGCTTCTTCGACGGCAGCGCCACGTTGCGCTCGAGCACCGGCTTGAAGCGGCCACCCGGCAGACCCACGCCGATGGACAGGGCGAGCACGTCGATGAGCAGCACGCCCTCGGTCTGGCCCAGGCTGTGCGCCAGTAGCGCCGCGCCGAGCGCCACCACCTCATCCGGGTGGACATTCTTGGTGGGCGCCTTGCCGAAGAAGTGGGTGATCTTCTCGTGTACCAGCGGGAAGCGGCTCTGCCCGCCCACGAGGATGACCTCGTTGATCTCCTCGGGCTTCAGCCCCTTGGCCTCGATCACCTCGCTGCACACCCGCAAGGTGCGCTCCACGAGCTTCTCGGTGAGCTCGATCAGCTTCTCCCGGGTGAGGGTGACGTCGAGATCGTACGGCTTGCCGTCGATCATCGTGATGAAGGCCACATGGACGCGCGTCTCCAGACGCTCGGAGAGCGCGCACTTGGCGCGCTCGGCCGCGTCGTAGATGCGCTGCATGGCCACCCGGTCACCATAGAAGGTGCGGCCGAGCTGCTTGTCGAACTCCTCGAGGAGGTACTCGACGATGGCGGTGTCGAAGTCGATACCGCCGAGGAAGGTGTCACCCCCGGTGGAGATCACCTCGTAGACGGTGTCCTGGAGCTCCAGCACCGAGACGTCGAAGGTGCCACCACCCAGGTCGTACACCAGCACCCGCTGGGAGAGCTTGCGGCCGTAGCCGTAGGTCAGCGCGGCCGCGGTGGGCTCGTTGACGATGCGCTCCACGTACAACCCGGCCAGTCGCCCGGCCTCACGCACCGCCTGACGCTGGTTGTCGTTGTAGTAGGCGGGGACGGTGATGACCGCGCGAGAAACGGGCTGGCCGAGCTGGTTCTGGGCCACCTCCCGCACCTCGCGGAGGATCATCGCGGAGATCTGCTGCAGCGTGTAGACCTGATCGCCCAGCCGCACCGCCGCCTCGCCGTCCTGGCCGGGGGTGATCTCATAGGCGAACCGGTCCTTGATCTGCTGGACGATGGGCGAGTCGTACAGGCGGCCGATCAGGCGCTTGGAGCCGTAGACGGTCTGCTTGGGGTTGGCCAGCATCTGCCCCTTGGCGGGGTGACCCACCACCAGCTTGCCGCGCGTATTGAGGGCGATGATGGATGGGACGGTGTTGTACCCCTCTCGGCTGTAGAGGACGACGGGCTTGCCGCCGCGCACGTAGGCGGCACAGGAGTTGGTCGTCCCCAGGTCGATGCCGATGATGGGCCCGACCCGCTTGGGCTCCTCGGCGGGAGGCTCGAACGGCGGTGCGCTCAGGGGCGCGGGCGGAGCCTCCGAGACGGCGGGCGGCGCCGATTCGGGATGAGGCTCGGCGCGACGTGGTGGCACGGGAGGGGGGACCGAGGTCACGGGCACCGTGCCCGGCGAGGTCGTCGTCCTCGGCTCGGCCGACGGCGGAGTCGCCGCGGGAGGAGGGACCGCCGAGGCCACGGGTACCGTGCCCGGAGAGGTCGTCGTCCGCTGCTCGGCCGGCGGCGGAGGAGTCGCCGCGGGAGGAGGGGCCGCCGAGGCCACGGGTACCATGCCCGGAGAGGTCGTCGTCCGCTGCTCGGCCGGCGGCGGAGTCGCCACGGGAGGAGGGGCGGCCGAGGCCACGGGCACCGTCCCTGGCGAGGTCGTCGTCCTCGGCTCGGTCGGCGGCGGAGGAGTCGTCGCCTCGCCAGACGCCCCGGGCACCGAGTAGTCCGCCTGCCCCACCCCTACGGGGAGTGGGGGGTGGAGCGTCTGGGCGTGCGGCAGGGCCGCTACCGAGGTATCAAGGAACCGCCGGGTGTCCGGATCCACCTGGAGGAAGCGGAGCCCCATCCCGGAGATGCCCTGTCCCGCCTGGCCGGTGACGAAGTGTACGACCGCCGACGCATGGATGAGGCGGGAGCCGTCCGCCAGCTTGAGCTCCAGATTGACCGCCGTACCTGGCGGTTTCACGGCCTTCGCACGAAGGTAGATGCCTCCGAGGGTGATGTTGGCCCCGTACTGCGCCAGAAATTCCTCGAGCGTCGCGAAGGGCAACTTGACGACCAACCCGAGGGCTTCTCCCTTGGTTCCGTTGTGTGGCTGCGCCAATGCCTGGTCCCGTTGAGATTCCAAGTAGTGTCCTGGAACAGCCTAGCACCTTCGCCTGGATGCCGGGGATCCGGGCTGGAAAAAGGAGGTTT
>QKJM01000162.1 GCA_003249315.1 Archangium sp. | reverse complement strand
TGCGCGGCCAGCTCGCACGCCGGCTCGAGCGCCGCGCTGTCCAGCCCTCGCCCGCCGCCGCTGAGCGCGAGCTGCGAGTAGAGGTAGCGATCGCTGATGCACAGCTCGCCGCGCGCGAGCGCGGGAGCGATGATCTCCTCGAGCTGCTGCGCGTCCCGTGCGAGGTTGAGGAAGAACTCGGTGCGTGGAGACATCTCCAGCAGCGTGGCGTCGCGGGTGAGCTCGCGGATGCGCCGGGCGATGGACGAGCGCAGCTCGCCGCCCTCGCGCGCGTGGGCCACCCGGTAGCCGAGTCGTCTCAAGCGCGCGGCCAGGAGGTTGGACAGGGTCGTCTTGCCGCTGCCGTCGATGCCTTCGAAGTCGATGAACACAGTTGCTCAGCCCCCCAGGATGCCGTCCGCGATGAAGTTGTGGATCCGCACCATCCCCTCGGCGAACTTGCTGTACGCCGGCCTTCCCTCCTGTCGGAGCGCCACCAGCCACTCGGGCAACGCCTCTCCCAGGTGCTTCACCTCCACCACCACTCGCTCGTCCCGCGCCAGCGGCGGCCCCAGCCGCTCCACGTCCAGTCGCGCTCCTCCGAGGGCCAGCTCGGACGTCACCCGGTGAAAGCCGATGTCCCGGTCCACCGTCACCCGCCAGGCCCGCGAGCACTGGAACACGTACCGCTGGTACGTCACCGCCAGCGTCGGCTTCAAGCTGCCTCCGACGATGAGCGGCAGCAGGCGCACGCCCCCCTCCAACTCCTGCACGAGCCACGTGCGTGGCACCCACACCCGGCGCTTCCGAGTGACGCCGCCGCGCTCGCGCTTCACCTCCAGCACCACTCGTGCCACGCCGTTGGCGCCCACGTCCGGCGAGTACTCCTTGGTGCGCACCTTGAGGCAGTTCGCCGGATTGCGCAGCGCGCGCCGGGCCAGTGGATGTCCCGGCCGGTCGAAGTAGACGGACGTAATCCTCGTGGAGGGGGGGAAGTACCCGCCCGCCAACGTGGACAGGCGCGCGCACAGGGCCGCGGCCTCTCTCGCCTCCAGCACCAGCTTGAATTCCCGGCGCAGTCTGGTGATTTCTCCTTCCGCGAGCTGGAGCATGAGGTGGCCTCCTAGAAGCGGGTGGCGAGCTGCAGCGAGTATTCGAAGCCCGCTGCCTCGTCCCCGGCGCGCAGCGCCCGCTCGGCGTGAAGCTGCGCCTTGAAGTGGTCCGACAGGAGGAGGTTGAGGCCCCCCACGAGGGAGTAGCCACGAGCGAGCACCGTCCCGTGGAGCTGCAGCACCTCCGCCCCCGCCACCGGCTGCAGCGCCCACTCGGTCTCTCCTATCGGAAGGGTGAAGCTGGCCAGTCCGAGCTGCGCCGTGAAGGGCCCCGTGGACAGTCTCCCGGTGACGTACTCCCCCGACACCGCCAGCCCCTTCCATCGCAGCGTCGCGTCCGCCGCCACCGCGTGACGCCGGGTGCCGTCGAAGACCTCGGACAGCCAGGTGCTGGCTCCCACCGTGAGGCCCTTCATGGGCCGCGCACGCACCCGCAACGCCGCATCCTCTCCGGTTCTCGTGCCCAGCTCCTCGTCCTTCGCGCCCTGGAAGAGGCCGCCGGACACCGTCAGGTTCCAGGCCTCCTTCAGGCGCACCTCCCCCATGAGTCCCAGCCTCCGGCCCCCCATCCGCTGCGTCTCCGTCAGGTAGTCCTCCACCAATCCACGCTGCATCAGCGGCAGCTCCCACCGGGACTCGAGCGAGCGGGCCAGGAAGGGCGAGCGGAACTGGCCGCCGTAGAGGAGCAGTCGCTTGTCCCCGTCCGCCAGCCGCACGTAGGCGTCTCGCAGCGGCTCCCGGGCGGAGAGGTCCGCGCTCACCTCCGCCTTCAGGTGCGGCAGCGATGCGGCCACCCCCACTCGCGCCGAGGGGATGCTCAGCGCACGCACGTACTCGTCCCGCTCGTCCGCGCTCACCCGCGCGAAGACGCGCCCGAAGGCTCGCACCCGAGGCTCCTCCTCTTCGTCCAGGGGGAGCTCCGGCTCCCCTACCTCCTCCTCGGGTACTGTCGGAGGTCCGGCCTCCTCGGCTTCTCCTCGGTCCGACGCTCCCATCAGGAGGACCGCGGCGAGCGGACCCTGCCATCCCCGATTGCCTCGTCGCCTCTCGCCCATTCATCCCTCCTCGCCGCGGTCCACGGGGAGGGCGTGCAACTGAAATGCCCGGCGGTGCGGGTCCACCAGTGGACGTGATCCGCGCGACGGAGCCCGAAAATCGCCGCCTCCTGGACGTCACCCCCCCGCTAGAGGGAAGGTCTCTTCCCATGGAGGGGAGGCGGGGTCCTTTCGAAATTACCGGGTGGGGGGCTGCCTTCTGGCCTGCCCCTCGCGCAGGAGGTTGCGCACCGAGTAGCCGAGCAGGAGCACCAGCCCCGCGCCCAGGATGCTCCAGAAGACCAGTCGGGGTACCTTCGGCGAGGGCTCCACCTGGAGTGAAGCATGGAGCAACTTGTGCCTGGTAGTACGGAAGCTCATATCGAGCACGTGCGGCCCGGAGCTCTCCGGGGTGAAGGAGGCACGCCAGTAGCGCCCGTCGCGTGTCACGGTGACGGAGGTGGCGTGGGTGGCGCCCTTCTCGCGCAGTGAGAGAGTGAGGGGGCCATTGAACTCGGCGCCCTCGAAGCTCCCCACATGGAGGATGACGTGGAGGGGCTCCCCCGTGTGGGGGACCAGAGGGCGCACGCTGCCCTGGAGGCGATCCTCGGTGTCGGACCAGGAGAGCTCCAGGCTCTCCTCCTGAGGATGGATCTTCACCAGATCCGGCGGCTGGCCCGGGGTTTCCAGGGGTTGACCCGTGGCCCCGGTGGCCAGCAGCAGGCAGGCCAGCAGCAAGAAGATGGAATCAGGCGAAGGCCGTCTTTGCCTCGCCGGTGCCTGTAGCCTAAGATGCAGCGCCCTGACGCCTCTCACTTCGTGCTTGCTCCCCCCGGCGAGCCAACCGGGATGAACCCTCAATCATTTGGGAAATATCAGCTCATCAAGAAGCTCGCTACCGGCGGGATGGCCGAGGTGTGGCTGGCGCGCCAGACGGGCATCGAGGGTTTCGCGAAGAACGTGGTGGTGAAGCGGATCCTCCCGCACCTCGCGGAGGACCACGAGTTCGTGGAGATGTTCCGCAACGAGGCGCTGATCGCCGCGCGCTTCAACCACCCGAACATCGCCCAGGTGAACGAGTTCGGCGAAGCCAACGGCGCCTACTTCATCGCCATGGAGTACATCCACGGCGAGGATCTGGGCCGGGTGATGCGCAAGGCGTACAACGCCGGGCAGTGGCTCGCCCGACCGCTGGCGATCCGCATCGTGGCCAGCGCCTGCGAGGGACTCTACTACGCCCACTCGCGCACCGATGACTCGGGTCGCCCGCTGCGGGTGGTCCACCGCGACATCTCGCCGCAGAACATCCTCATCAGCTTCGACGGCTCGGTGAAGCTGGTGGACTTCGGCATCGCCAAGGCGGCGGACCAGGCATCGCTGACGAAGTCGGGCGCCATCAAGGGCAAGTTCGCGTACATGGCGCCGGAGCAGGCGGCGGGCAAGGCGCTGGATGCCCGCGCGGACATCTTCGCGGTGGGTCTGGTGCTCTACGAGCTGCTCACCGGGGTGCGGCCCCTCAAGCGGGATTCGGAGCTGGGCACGCTGCAGGCCGCGCTCGAGTGCGCCATTCCTCCTCCTTCGGAGGTGGCGGACGTGCCGCCGGAGCTGGATTCGGTGGTGATGATGGCGCTGGCCAAGGCGGCGGACGACCGGTACCGCGACGCACGCCAGTTCCAGCTCGCGCTGGAGGAGTTCCTCGTCGGCCAGCGCTGGGTGGCCACCTCGGTGCAGATCTCCGAGCTGATGGAGGCGCTCTTCGCGGATCGGCTGGAGGAGGAGCGCCGCAGCGGGAGCCCGGCGCCGGCCGGAGAGGACTCCCGGCCCACGGGCACGCCGCAGCCCGAGGAGCCGCCCCCTTCGCCCCGAGGGGAGTCGCGGGCCCGCTCGTCCTCGGGGGAGCACACCTCCGCCGATATGAGCTGGGAGGCGCCACCGGGAGAGATGGTGCCGCAGCGGGAGCGGGGACGCACGGGTGTGCGCCCGGCGCCGCGGAGCCGCTCGGATTCCGGCACCCAGACGCTGGCCGCGCCCTTGGAGGAGGAGGAGGAGTGGGAGGCGCCCTCGTCCACCGAGGTGGGAGGTCGTCGCCGCATGACCGGGGCGAGAACCGCCAGTCGTCCGGAGGAGGCACGAGGTGGGGGCGGGGAGACGATCGCGGGCCGGCGGACCGGTGATTCCCCGGCGATTCGTCGCAGCGGGATGCGGATGACTCCCGGGGCGGATGCCCAGGCGCCTGCTCCTCGGCCCTCGCGCGGTGGCGCACCGGCCCTCAGCGCGCGTGCCCGGCCTCAGGAGGTGGAGGAGGACGAGGACGATGAGCGCACGCAGTTCCCTGAACCGGAACCGCCTCGGCGGCGGACCGGTCAGGCCTCGTCGCCCATGGCCGGGTCGTCCCGGCAGCGTGCCAGCCGCGCGGAGCTGCCCCAGGCGCCCGCTCGCAGGCGCACCTCCGTCGAGAAGGAGAAGCAGGACGGGCCCCAGCCTCCCGCGAAGAGCCCGAGGGCGCCCCTCCCGGTGAAGCAACTGCTGGGGGTGGTCACCGCGCTGCTCCTGGTGGGCCTGGTGGGGGTGTTCCGCGAGCCCCTCTGGAGCATGC
>QKJM01000544.1 GCA_003249315.1 Archangium sp. | reverse complement strand
GCCGCCCATGAGCTCGATCACGCGGTCCACGACCTGGAAGAAGAAGAGCTCCTCCAGGCCCAGCAGCGAGCCGTGGCGGATGGCGCGGCGCATGATGCGGCGCAGGACGTAGCCGCGACCCTCGTTGGAGGGCTGCACGCCATCGGCGATGAGGAAGGCGGCGGCGCGGCTGTGGTCGGCGATGACGCGCATGGAGGCTCCGCCCTCCTGCGTGTAGGGCTTGCCCACCAGCTCGCTCACCTTGGAGAGGATGTTCTGGAAGAGGTCCGTGTCGTAGTTGGAGCGCTGGCCCTGGACGACGGCGGCGAGGCGCTCCAGGCCGGCGCCGGTGTCGATGGAGGGCTTGGGCAGGGGCGCCAGGGGGGAGTCGGCCTCCTTGCGCTCGAACTGCATGAACACGAGGTTCCAGATTTCCATCCAGCGGTCGCAGTCGCACGCAACACCCTGGCAGGGACGGCCGGCGGCCACCTCGGCGCAGGGGATGTCGTCGCCCTGGTGGTAGTGGATCTCGGAGCACGGGCCGCAGGGGCCGGTGTCGCCCATGGCCCAGAAGTTGTCCTTGTAGCCGAGCTTGAGGATGCGCTCGCGGGGCACGCCCTGCTTCGCCCACAGCTCGAAGGCCTCCTCGTCCCAGGGGATGCCCTTCTCGCCGTTGAAGACGGTGACGGCCAGGCGCTCCTGGGGCAGGGCGAGCACCTTGGTCACGAACTCCCAGGCGTAGGCGATGGCCTCGGCCTTGAAGTAGTCGCCGAAGGAGAAGTTGCCGAGCATCTCGAAGAACGTGTGGTGGCGCGCGGTGTAGCCCACGTTGTCGAGGTCGTTGTGCTTGCCGCCGGCGCGGACGCACTTCTGCGAGGAGGTGGCGCGGGTGTAGTCGCGCTTCTCGCGGCCGGTGAACACGTCCTTGAACTGGACCATGCCTGCGTTGGTGAAGAGCAGGGTGGGATCGTTCTGGGGGACGAGCGGCGACGAGGCCACTCGACGGTGGCCGCGCTCTTCGAAGAACTTGAGGAACGCCTCGCGAATGTCGGAGGCGGACAGGGCAGAGGACATAGGTGAGGGTATATGCCACAAGTGCCCGGAATGCTGAGTTTCTTGCGCTCCGGACCGGCCCCCGGGCCTTCCCAAGGGGCCGCCTTCCTGTCCCCTGGGCGGCCGGCGGGGGCCCTCCCGGAGGAGGGGGGGCGTGTACGCTCCTGTAGCCCTCAGCCCACCGAGGGGTGGAGGGCGAGGCGGAGACGCGAGCCCGAGGTGGCTTTCATCACGGGTGCCATGCTCCACGTCGAGGGTGGCATGGCGCTCGGAGGTTGGGAGGGCTGTCTCACTCGCGGAGTGAACCGGGGGAGCCAAGGTTTCGCGAGGGGGAGTTCACTGGATGTGAACTTTGGAGTGGTGTGCTCGTTCAGGGGAACCTAGACTCGTGCCCCTCAACACAGGAGGGATGGCACATGAGTGTGTCTTGGATTCGTGGCATGGGGCTGATCGTCGCGACGTTGGGACTGGTTGCGTGTGGTGGCCCCATCGAGGAGGAGCCCGCGACGGATGTGGCGTCGACGGAGCAGGGCCTCCGGATGTGTACTCCGGAGGGGACGTGTGGCTCCAACGAGGTCTGCGTCGGTAAGACCTGTTATCCCTGCAATCTGTACCCGCAGTACTGTTATCTGGAGCCGTGACCCTGCCCGAGCGGGGCCTTCCCGAGTGGGGGGCTTCGCTCAATAGGGGGCCTCAGCCGCCGGAGCACGAAGAAGCTCGAACGCGGCCGAGGCTCGGCCCCTGCCCCTCAGGAGGTGTCAAAGGATTCGTAGCCGCCTTTTACGAATCGTCTGACACCTTCCCCGGCTCACCAGAACGATCCAACGAGTTGCAGTCCGGCGACGCCGGGACCCACCACTGGCGTGAGGTGAGCCTGGATGACGGAGGGCTTCGGCGGAGGGGTGGGGCTCCCGTCCTCGGAGAGCCCCAGTTCCGCGGCGAGCTGTTTGTTGTACTTGTCGGCCAGTTCACGCGCCTCGCTGGCGGTGACCGGGTGGGGATCGAGCAGCAGGGCCACCGTCAGCAGTCCTATTCCCGCCGCGGAGATGCCCAGGCCTGTGAGGGTTATCGCAAACCTCTCGTCGTGGCGCTGGTCGTTGCGCTGCCTGCATGCGTCAAAGTCTGGCGAGAAGAAGTCGCAGTCCTCCGCTTTCGGGATGGGAGCGGTGGTGGCCACGAGGAGACCGCCCGCGGCGGCCCCTCCCCCCACCACGCCCAGGAGCAGCTTGGTGTTCATTTTTTGCCCGTAGGCCTGGACGAGATCCTCCCTGCCTACCTTTCGGTAGAAGGAGTCGCCTGAGAGCGGCTTCTTGTACTTACCCTCGTACGGCCTGGTCCACTGGGATACCTGCGGCCAGGTTCCCGCCTGCACCGCGACGATCTCGTCGAAGCCGATGTGCCGCAGCGCATACTGCTCCTGGGGATCCTCGTCTGGGGTCGCTGGAGGCGCGGACGAATCGGGGGTGGGCGGGGCAGGAGGAGCGACGGGCGAGGCCTCGGTGCTCTCCATCTGCTTGCCCTCCTGCTCCTTTCCTGTGGGGAGCGCCGTTCCCTCCACCGCGGAGAAGGAGCCCAGCGACTCGCCCTTCATGTCGTAGAGGCTGACCACCGCCTGGGTCAGCGCTCCGGATGCATCCGGGAAGAGCCGCAGCACCACTACCCTGTCCACGGGGAAGACCGCGGCACGCCGGGCGATGGAGGCGTCATCCAGTTGGGACACCGCGCCGAGCGCCTGGGCATTCATCACCAGGGAAGCCCGGCCGCTGGCCCGCAGCGCGTTCGCCAGGGCTTGCTCCGCTTGGGAGAGTGCGGCCGCGTCGGTGCCAGCGGGCACGAGTATATAGCGGGCCGGCGTGTCGTCGAGGTGGCTTGCCACGGCCTCGGAGTGGAAGGAGATGCTCCAGGGCGAGGTCTCGGCGGCGTGCGCTGAGGAGAGGACACCCGAGGACAGCAGGAGGATGGAGATCAGGAATGTGCGCATGGTTTTCAACTGCTATTGAGAGAGGTGGCTCGCTCCTTACCCGAGAAGGCGTCAAAGGACTCGTCCCCAGGGCCGAGGCCCTACGAATCGTCCGACACCTTCCCGGGCGCAAGGAGCCAGCCTGGAGAGTGATTATTCACAGACGGGGTTGGGATCCAGGTCATACAGGTTCACCTCAAGGGGCCGAGCTCGAAGTTGCGCGAGCAGGGCCTCTATCCGGCAGCTCGGAAGAGCTGGGGTGAAGCTGATGAAGAGCGAGTTGGTGAGGAGTTGGAGGGTTGGGATTTCGAGCGTGTGCAGGATGGGGTTGCCCACGAGCGTCAGTGAGGTGGCCGAGCGCAGGCTGGGGAGGCGGATGGACTCGAGATGCTCGTTTTCCTTACCCGACTGCCCGATGATGATGACCCACGCACGGCTGAGCGAAGGTAGGTGGAAGTTGGTGAAGGCGCTGTACTCGACCTGGATGTAGGACGCCACGCTGCTGAGTGAGGTCAGGCCTTCCGCGGAGGTGAGGCTCGCATTGCCGTAGAGCAGCAGCATGCCGCCCACTGATGTCACGTTGCGCCAGCAACTCCAACTGAGAGGAGACCTTCACATCGCCGAGGATGACGCGGTCACAGACGTACTCCGTCTTCGTCACCTCTGAGTCCTGAAGGATGCCGTCCCCGTTGGTGTCCGGGCCACTGGCAACCGCCGCGCCTTCCCCGGGGCAGTTCGGCCCGGCCAGCCCGGCATCCACTCGCACGAGCTCTCGCGTCTCACATATGTACTGAGTGGACAGGGCCTCGTCATCGCCGAGGACGCCGTCTCCATTGACGTCCAGTCCGCTGAGCATGCGCCGCCCACCCGCGGGGCAGTTGCTGCCCGGAGCTTCCTCTTCGATGCGTAGCATCGCCGGAGGAGCGGCTTCATGGCACAGGTACTCGGTGTGGGTGACCTCGGCCGGGTCCAGTACGCCATTGCCGTCCTCATCCGGGCCTGTCAGAAGCGCGGTGCCACCATGGGGGCAGTGCTCTCCTTCTGGCTCGGGGGCGAGTCGTGCCTGCTGCCCGGGTTGCTGACAGGCGTAACGGGTCTCGGCGACCTCTTCATCCGCCAGTACGCCATCCCGATTCACATCGTGGCCCGTGAGGATGACCGTTCCACCCAGACGACACTGAGTCCCTCGAGGTGCGTCCTCCACACGAACGAGTCGCTCAGGCTGCGGGGTTGGCTGGGGCCGCTCCTCTCTGCCACAGCCGAGTACCGACACGACGAGCCATCCGCTAGCTACCGCAATCCCCCACTTGTTCATGGCGCGCCGTGTAGTCGAAATCGGGTTCAAGCGCCAGTCGGTGCTCACAGGTGTCGTCTTCTGCTGTGCGTCATCTTCGCGCTGGGAGGGGGATTGAGCGCGGTACCCGAGGGACCTGGGTTCTTCATCCCCTCTACGCTCATTCCTTTTTGGAGACACCTGTTCCCAATTTGGGGAGCTGGCGTGTTTCAGGGACATGATTCCAGCGACGCAGCTCCTGGCCCTCCTCCTCGTCACCGCAGCACCCCAGCCCCCTTCGGAGCCGACGGTGCATGCCTACGCCATCGTCGTGGGCAGCCGCGCCGGAGGCCCCGGCCAGGCTCCCCTGCGCTACGCGACGGAGGATGCCACGCGCATGTCACGGCTCCTCCAGGAACTGGGGCGCTACCCCCGGGAGCAGGTCCGCCTGTTGCTCGACCCGACCCGGCAGCAGCTCGACTCCGAGCTGGGCCGGGCCCGCGAGCGCCTCGCCGCGCACCGCTCTCGGGGCGAGCAGGCCTCGTTCCTCTTCTATTACTCCGGCCACGCGAGGGCGAATGCGCTCAACCTCGGTGCCGAGGAGTTCCCCCTCTCGGCGCTGAGGGAGCAGCTCGTCTTCGCTCCCTCGACGCTCACCCTCGCCATCCTCGATGCCTGCCAGAGCGGAGCCCTCTCCCGCATCAAGGGGGCCGAGCCGACCGCCGACTTCTCCATCAACAGCCGCGCCTACCTCGGCACGCGGGGGCTCGCCGTGCTCACCTCCAGCACGGCCCATGAGTCGAGCCAGGAGTCCGATGCGCTGAGGGGCTCGTTCTTCACGCACAACCTGGTGACCGGGTTGAGGGGGGCGGCGGACGTCGACGCCGATGGGCGCGTCACCCTCTCAGAGGCCTACCGCTACGCCTATGGGCGCACGCTCGTGCAGACGTCCGCCACCGCGGTGGGCAGCCAGCACGCCACGCTCGAGACGGACCTCAAGGGCAAGGGTGAGGTCCCCCTGACGTACCCGAAGGAGGCCAGCGCCTCCCTGGTACTGCCTGGCGCTCTGGAGGGGAATCTCGTCATCTCCCTCGGGGAGAGCATCCTGGCCGAGGTGCATAAGGTTCGTGGTACTCCCATGAGGCTCGGGCTTCCGCCGGGCCGGTACTCGGTCTTCATCCGTCAGGACGTGGGGCGCTCGTGTACGGTGGAGCTGGACGAGGAAGGGGAGACGACCCTCGAGGCCAGCCGCTGCTCGGAGGTGGCGCTGGCCCGGGAGGGCCGGAAAGGGATTTCCGCCCGCCCGCATCGGTGGGGCTTCGAACTCAGCCTTGGGCTGGGGATGAACCGCGACGACTGGTTCATCAGGTCCTGGGTCGGGGGCCACCCCTTCCAGTTCCGGTCCCCCTGGCGCTATCGGCTGGCCGTCTCCAGGGATTTGACGGAGCATCTCACGCTGCTCCTCGGGGCCGAGTACCTCGAGCGCCGGACGTTCTGGACGAACGACACCATCGAGAGCAGCTCGCTCCGCGTCGGGTGGGACAGCTACGGCGCCGGGATGCACCTCCGGGCCAACTTCCGACTCCTGTCGGATCGGCTCGTGACCTATCTCCAGGTAGGCGGTGGTCTGGGCTGGAGTCATCTGGAAATCGTGAATGGAGACATTCCCCACCGCGTCGTCGATCGGGGCTTCTTCCTAGGCGCCGCCGTTGGTATCCAGGCGATGCTCCATCCCCACTTCGGCTTGTTCCTGGAGGCCAACCACCAGTTCGCCCCCATCACCCGGACCATCAACGACGTGGGGGGCACCTCGATGGAGCCGCACGACAGCGGAGGTCCCTCCGGCCGGCTGGGAGTGCGCATCCAGCTCTAGGCTGGCGCGGCAGGAGACCATGAACGAGGCGCTCTACCGGAAGTACGGGCCGGCGTTGCTCCGGAAGTCCGAGCGCATCCTTGGCAACAGGGCCGATGCCGAGGATGTGGTCCAGGCCCTGTTCTCCCAGCTCGTGTATTCGGGACAGACGCGGGGAGTGGACCTCCCGTACCTCTTCCGGGCAACCACCCACCGCTGCCTGAACCTGCTCCGGGACCGGAGCCGGCAGGCCGAGTTGCTCGCGAACCAGGAGCCGGCGCTCCGCGGGCCGGTGCGCACGCGCTGCGAGGATCGGGTGGTGGACCTGGACCTGCTCACCCGGCTGGCGCAGCGCCTCGACGACAGGGTGGGCGAGGTCCTCATCTATTACTACTTCGACGACCTCTCGCAGGAAGAGGTCGCCGAGCTCGCGGGGCTGAGCCGGCGCACGGTCGGCAAGTACCTGCAGCGCATTCGAGACACGTTGTTCCAACTCTCGGAGGGCGAGGACGTATGAGTTCCGACGCACCGCACGTCTCGTGGCTCACGCTGGAGCGGTACTGTCTGGGTGAGCTTCCCGCGGCCGAGGCCGTTCGTGTAGAGCAGGCACTCCAGCGGTCGGAGGAGCTGCGCCGCTGCCTCGAGCGCATCCAGGCCGACCAGGGGCGGGTGCTTCCCGCGCTGACCCGACCGGTGACGCGGCTGCGTCCCCACCGCACCTTCTGGGACTTCCTCTCGCGCCCGGCGCTTGGCGCCGCCGCCACACTGGCGGTGCTCCTCTCCGGGGCACTGCTCTACCAGGGGGCCTTCTGGAGCGATGCTCCGGAGAATCGGGTGAAGGGAGGGGAGATGGCCATCGCGCTCGTCCGGCGCTCGGGAGGGGAGCTGGGCTCGGAGCCGTCGGTCTTCCTGGAGGGGGACGAGTTCAAGGTGCGCGTCACCTGCTCCAGGCCGGGCCTGCTGGACTGGCAGCTCTCCGTCTTCCAGGGGGACGAGGTCTTCTTCCCCCTGGAAGCCAGCGTCCCCCTCTCCTGTGGGAACGAGGTGCTCCTGCCGGGCGCCTTCCGCCTCACCGGAGCACGGCCCGTGCTGGTCTGCTTGAGTGTGGAGGAGGACATCGTCGAGCCGTGGCGCCTGCGGCACGAGGGGGGGCGAGCACTGAAGGCCTCCGCGGCGTGCTCGCACGTCCGGCCGATCGATGCGCGGCCCTGAGTCCTTTGAGTTTTCGGGTGATGCGGCGGACCTGGTCGGCGTCGCGCTCGGCGTGGCGGTGTTCAACGCCTCCTATTTGGATGCGAAGGACATCCTGCTCAACCATGCTCGGCTGTGGGAGACACTGAGGGCGAGCGAGGGACATACGTGCTCCCCCATGAGGCTTGGAGCTTACGGCAGCCACTCGCCGTTGAAGCACACCTTGAGGCGTGAGGTCGCCGGCGTGGGGTCCTCGAAGAAGAGTGTCACCATGTCCCGGTAGTTCGTCACCGTGTATGGTTTATCGCATCCGTCATTGGCGGGGTCGTAGGGCTTGAAAGGGACCTGCCACCATTCATACAGGCCGTGCAGTTTGTTGCTGCCCACGCGCGGATCATCCGCGGGGGCGAAGAGCCAGCGAACGCCGGACTCGAGCATCTCGCTCATCGCTTTGGCAGTTGCTCGCACACACCGTCTGCCCGGCGGTGTAGAGCGCGGACAGGGCGGTGCATGCCACAGGGGTGGAGCTGTCGCACAGCTCGCCCTCCTCGACGATGCCATTTCCACAGGTCGCCGTCGTGGACGCGGCCACCCGTGCCATCGCTCCGGGGCCTTCGCCCTCCGAGGGCGCGTCCCCTCCTGTACAGCCCACCATGAATCCGACCACTGCGACGAATGGATACCAGCGCATTTCACGGTCCTCCTTGGAGATGAGTCGAGGGCTTCAACCCGGGGGGGCTTGTGAAGTTTCGAAAGAAATTTCTGGACGAAAAGAAACCGCCGCTACTTTCGTGGTGCGTCCGTGTTCGTCAGGTTCATGACAAGAACCGCCATGACGAAGTGGACGCGTTGCCGAGCGTTGACGGTGCTGAGCTGGGGACTCCTCGCGGGTTGTGGTGGGGAGGCGTCATCCGCGCCCGAGCCCTCCTCCGCTCCTCTCGAGCGGGCGGTGAGCGCCTGTACGGGGCCGAAGGGGGCCTACTGCGGGCTGGTGACACCCGCGGAGGCGGGAACACCAGGCTCGGGAAACTTCGATGCGCCGCATGTCGTCATGCGGCCAGTGGCTCCGTTCCGAGAGGAACTGGTCGTGTTCCTCCCGGGGACGGGCTCCAATCCACAGTCCTACATGGACCCGGGGAACGCGGACGCCAACCACACCCTGTACGCGAGCGCCGTCGCCAAGGGGTACCGTGTGATCGGGCTCTACTACCAGAACGAGCCCACGGTGAGTTCGCTCTGCGGGAATGATGACGCATGCTTCCTGGCCACGCGCCGTACCCTCATCACGGGGGACGTGCAGCCGGGCAGCGCCATCACCTCCATGGTGAAGGGGGATGCCATCCTGCCACGGCTCAACCGGCTGCTCATGTTCCTGCGCGACACGGTGGACCCCTCGGGCGGCTGGGACAGGTACTTCACCGATCCCCAGTGCATCCAGAACTGCCGCCTCGATTCGGCGAAGTTCATCGTCGCCGGTTCCTCTCAGGGCGGAGGGCACGCGGCCGTGCTGGGCAAGGACTACGCCGTGCGGCGGGTGGTCACGATTGCCTCCCCTTGTGATGGACTGCCGGCGTCGGGGAGCCCGGCGAGCTGGACGTTCCCCCCGCTGGCCACACCGCCAGGGGCCGACAGGTACCGGGGCCTCCTCGTCGTGGGCGACGGCCCGTCTGGCTACGTCCATGACTTCTGCGCGCCCGTCGCCCTCGCGCACTGGGCACCGGATCGGCTGGATGCGCTGGGGAAGGTGGTCCTCAGCTCCAGCGACATGTGCGTGGCTTCACCGCACACCTGTGCGTCGAGGGACGGGCAGCTCTACTCCGAGTGGCTCGAACTCTGGCCCTGAAGCCCGGGCTCCCGGTGGCGGCAACGTCACCGGGGCGAGCCCCCTCATGCCTATGCGGGCTTGCGCGCCACGATCAGCACATAGCCGAGGTGCTGAGCGTAGATATTGGCGGCGTGGTGCCACATCCCCTTGATGGCCTCATAGCCCTGCTCTCCATAGGCGCCGCGCAGGGTCTCGCTCGTGGGGCCGGTGAAGACATACTCGGTGGTGCGGTTGAGCGTGCCCATGGTGTTCGCGCTCACGTCCTGTAGCTCCACCAGCTCCAGCCCCGCCTGCTGGATCAGGGGCGGGTAGGTCTCGGCCGCGATGAACGCGTTGACCTTGAAGGCATTGTTCAGGAAGACCTCCTCCTGCGCCTCCAACTCGGGGCCCCGGACGATGTCCGCGATGATCACCTTGCCGCCCGGGCGCAGCACGCGCCGCACCTCGCTCAGCACCTGGACGCGGTCCGGCATGTGGAACAGTGACTCGAAGGCCCACGCCGCGTCGAACGAGTCGCTCTCGAACGGCAGCTTCATGGCATCCGCCAACTGGAACGAGACGCGCCCCGCCAGCTCCGCCGCGGCCGCCCGCTGTCGGGCCCGCTCGGCCTGCGCCGGGCTCACCGTCACCCCGACCACCTCACACCCCGTGGCCTGCGCCAGCTTCACCGCCGGCCCCCCGACTCCACTCCCCACATCCAACAGCCTCTTTCCCGCTCCCACCCCGGCCTTGCTGACCATCAGGTCCGTCATCCGCTCCAGCGCTTCCTCCAGCGGCAGCTCCGGCGTCTCCTCGGGCCAGTAACCCACGTGGAGGTTGCTGCCCCACAGGGTCTCGAAGAAAGGCATCATCTGGTCGTAGAACTGCCCCACCTCCGAGGGCGTGGGCCCCTGATCTGCCATGCTCATCAACGAACTCCGCGGGTAGAGAGGTCGACGCCGCAGGCTAGGTCCAGGCAACTCGAAACGTCAAGTGAGTAGGGTGCAAGAGATGGACTTGTGGAATAACCTGTATTCGATGGCACGATTGCGCGTGAGAGTGCCGCGCCCCTATGCTGCCGCCGCCCCGTGCCAAGAGGCTCGCAATGGAGACGCATACCGATCTCTTCCGGTGCTACGTGCCCCAACAGCTCCAGCGCACCTTCGGCGAGTGGAGCGCGCCGCTGGCGCGGCCCCTGCGCCAGAGCGCCCAGGGGGCCGTGCTCTTCTTTGACATCAGTGGCTTCACCTCCCTCTGCGAGCGCTTCGCCCACCGCGGGCCCGCCGGGCTCGAGGCCCTCTCCACCCTGCTCAACGCCTACTTCGGTACCCTCGTCAGCACCATCGCCGAGCACGGCGGTGACATCATCAGCTTCGCTGGGGATGCCATGCTCGCCGCCTGGTACTCTCCCTCCCTCCAGCAGGCGGCCCTGCGCGCCGCTCGCTGCGGCCTCGCCCTCCAGGCCCGCAACGCCGACGTCGCAGCCACCACTCCCGAGAAGCTCAGCCTCAAGGTCGCCGTCGACGTGGGGGAGATCTCCCTGACCTACACGGGGGGAGTGCGCAACCGGTGGGAGTACTTCATTGGGGGGAGCGCGCTGAAGGGGCTTTTCGGTCAGGAGCAACACCTGCAGAAGGATCGGGTGCTGCTGGCGCCCGGGGCCTGGGAGTGCATGAAGCAGCAGGCGCGGGTGCAGAGGCTGGCGAGCGGCTGGCTGCAACTCGTGTCGCTGGAGGGGGCGCCGTCGCCGGAGCGCCTGAGGGCGCCCGAGTTGTCGCCGGAGGCCGCGCAGGTGCTCAAGGGGTTCGTCCCCGCCGGCATCCGCAGCCGCATCGAGGCGGGGCAGAACGACTGGCTGGCGGAGCTGCGGCAGATCACCGTGCTCTTCCTCAACCTGCCAGAGGTTGGGATCCACACCCCGTTGGAGCAGGCCCAGAATGTGGTGGAGGCCATACAGCGCGCCGTCTACCGCTTCGAGGGCAGCATCAGCCAGTTCAGCGTGGATGAGAAGGGTGTCATGGTGGTGGCCGTCTTCGGGCTGCCACCGCTCTCGCACGAGGATGATCCGCTGCGCGGAGCGCTGGCCGGGCTGGCGGTGCATGAGGCCGTGCTCGGTCAGGGGGTGGACTGCTCCATCGGTATCGCCACCGGCAGGGTCTTCTCCGGCACGTTGGGGAGCTCCGAGCGCCGCATGTATGCGCTCATCGGAGACACCATGAACCTGGCCGCGCGGCTGATGAAGGCCGGCGCCAATGACATCCTTTGCGATGAGGCGACCCACGCCGGCGCGGTCGCGCGGCTGGACTTCGAGGCGCTGCCGCCGCGCACCGTCAAGGGCAAGGCGGCGCCGGTGGCGATCTACCGCCCCCTGGGGCGGGGTCACGCCGCCCTGCCGCGCCAGTCCTCGGTGGCGCTCATTGGCCGCGCCCGGGAGCGCCGCCTGTTGGAGCAATGCCTCGTGCGGCTCGAGGAGAAGCGCGAGGGCGGGCTGGTGTTGCTCGAGGGCGAGGCAGGCATTGGCAAGTCCCGTCTGGTGTCCGAGTTCCTCGAGAAGGCGAAGCGGCTGGGCATCACTCCGCTGGTGGGGGCGGGGGACGCCATCGAGAAGCACACGCCCTGGTTTGCCTGGCGCCCCGTGGTCTCCGGGCTGCTCGGGGCCGAGGGAGTGCAGGCCCTGGCGCGAGGGGAGCCGGGGCACTTCGGGCTGAAGCCTGGCAAGGAGCACTTCGCCTCGCTGCTGGGTGTCTTCCTCTCCATGGACATCCCGGAGACGGAGATCACCGCGCAGGTGACGGGGCAGGCGCGCAATGACACCACCAAGGAGATGGTGGTGGACATGCTCGCGGCGCGGGCCGCGAGCGGGCCGCTGGTGGTGGTGCTGGAGGACGCGCACTGGTTCGACTCCGCCTCGTGGAAGCTGGTGGCGGCGGTGCTGCGCGACGTGAGCCCGCTGCTGCTGGTGGTGACGCTGCGACCCGATGGGGGCTCGGCGCTGCCCGAGGTCCAGACCGTGCTTGGCAACCCCGACGCGCTGAAGCTCACGCTGGAGGGGCTCGGGGATGACGAGCTGCTGGAGCTGGCGCGCCGTCGCCTGGGCGTCACCTCGCTGCCCGAGCCCCTGGCGGCGCTCATCCGCGACAAGGCCGCCGGCAACCCCTTCTTCGGCGAGGAGCTGGTGAGCGAGCTGCTGGAGGCTCGGGCCATTGCCGTGGAGGGCGGGGCGTGCCGGTTGCTCACGCCTGATCTCCAGGCCCTCTCCACGCCAGACACACTCCAGGGCCTCATCACCAGCCGCATAGACCGGACCCCGCCCAAGCTGCAGCTCACGCTCAAGGTGGCGAGCGTCATCGGTCGCCTCTTCGAGCCGCAGACACTGAGCGCCATCTACCCCGTGGAGGAGGACAAGCCACGGCTGGGGAACCAGCTCCAGCAGATAGAGTCGCTTGGCTTCACCACGCTGGACGCGCCGCCGCCCCACCTGCGCTACCTCTTCAAGCACGTGATGACGAGGGACGTGGCGTACAACCTCATGCTCTTCGCCCAGCGCCGGAGCCTCCACCAGTTGCTGGCGGAGTGGATAGAGTCCCGGCATCAGGACGAGCTGGAGCAATTCCTGCCCCTGCTGGCTCACCACTGGACCATGGCGGACGACAAACCCAAGGCCGTGGCCTACCTGATTCGTGCGGCCCGGCACGCCCTGGACAGTGATGCGAACCTCGAGGTGCTCACCTTCCTCGACGAGGTAGATCGGCTGGAGGAGCAGGCGGGCCTCGCTCCCTCCGTGGAGGAGCAGACGCCGCGGCTGTGCATGCGGGCCGAGGCCCAGATGCGCCTGGGCCGTCATGGCACGGCCATTCAATACTACGAGCAGGTCCTGGGCATGCTGGGGAGCCCCGTGCCCTCGAGCGCGTTGACCACGGGCCTGCGGTTGCTGGGCGAGCTGGCCGCGCACGTGCTGGGGCGGTGGCGTCGGCGCCGCGCGCCGTCCTCCCTGGCACGCCAGCGGCTGCTGCAGTCCGCGTCCGTGCGCAACCACCTGATAAAAATGTATTTCTTCGCGGGTGAGACGCTCAAGGGCCTGCACTCCATGCTGCGTCAGCTCAATGACGCGCAGCGAGCCGGTCCCTCGCCCGAGCTGGCCAACTCCCTCACCTCGGCGAGCGCGCTCTTCTGCACGATGGGGCTGTATGGCCTGGGCCGCACCTACTACGAGGCGGCCGAGCAGCTCGTGGGCACGTTGGAGGATCTGTCCACCCTCGGCTATGTGAAGCACGTGCTCAACTTCTTTCATTTCTTCCAGGCGGACTGGGAGCCGTCGCTCGGCCTGCTGGCGCAATCCCTGGCGGCCTACGAGCGGCTGGGCGCCATGCAGACGGAGTTGGCGCTGCATCCGCTGCTGCAGCTAGGGCTGGTGCAGCTCCATGTGGGGCGGCTGGAGGAGAGCGCGCAGACGCTGGAGCGGGTGGCGCTGGCAGGCAGGCGCAGCGCCAACACGCACGCGCAGATGCAGGCGCAGGTGCTGATGGCGGAGGTGGAGCGGCGGCGGGAGAACTGGGGCGAGGCCGAGCGCGGCGCCGAGCGGGCGCTGGAGTTCATTGGCGAGCAGCAGTTCCCCTCCGAGAGGTTGCTGGCCCTGAGCGTGCTGGCGCTGGCGCGGCAGAGGGCAGGCCGGAGCGCCGAGGCGCATGAGGCCGCCAAGGCGTGCATTCCGCTGCTCAAGTTCTCCCCTGGAATGCCCTACACCATGCACCTGGGGCTGACCAACACGGCGGACTATTGCCTGGCGGACCTGGGCGTCGGCGAGAGAGGGAATGGCCAGAGTGCCGAGGCGCTCGCCAGGGCACTCAAGGCACTGAAAGGCTTTACGAAAATCTTCCGCTTCGGCCAACCGCTGGCCCTGCGCTGTTCGGCGCGCAGGGAGCGCATGCTGGGGCATGGGGAAGCGGCGGGGCGTCTGGCTCGGCAATCCGTGGAGGCCGCTCGCGGGCTGAGCATGCCCTATGAGCAGGCCCAGGGGCTGCTCGAGCTCTCCGAATGCACCCACGAGGCCGAGCTGCGTGGGCGCTACCTGAGTGAGGCGGCTGGCATCCTGAGTGCCCTGGGCGTCGGCTCACAGCCAGTGGCGAACCAGCCCGCCTCGGAGTCTCGGCTCATGGCCGCGAGCTAGCCCCTGCTCAGGCCGCGGACTGCTGCGTGGTGGAGGCGAGCTGCTTCTCGAACTCATCCACCAGCGCCTCTGCGTCCCTGGCGCTGATCCGCTTGATGGAGTTGATCAGCAAGGTGTCCTCGGGGAATCCTTCCTGCCTCAGCGTCTCCTCCGGGTCCTTGAGCAGCCTCTCACGGAAGCTCTTGTCGGTGAGGGCTCTGCCTACCAAACCTTCAAACGTCTTCTTATCCATGGAGACCTCCTTGTCCTTGTCAGGAATGATGGGTTCTAGCGGGCACTGCCTTGCGTGTCAAAGTCCTGATGTCGGGGCTTCAGCGCCGACCCTGCGCGAGCAGACCCACCATGGGCATGGGCTCGGGGTAGGGGAAGAGTGTGACAGATTCGAAAAGAGGCTCGAAGAGCGCGCGCATGGAGTCCAGGGACGGTGCCAGCATGTCCTGGTGGACCTTTCCCTCCGGCTCGTGGAAGGACCAGCGGGTGGCGTCCTCGCTGAGGAGGATGCCCGGGGCGAGCTGGCCACGCTCTCTGTATAGAAGGAAGAGCTGGGGATCGAAGAGAGGCATGAGCACGGTGCCCCCGGGGCTTGCCCAGCGAGCGAGGTTTTCCACCAGCCTCGCGATGTGCTCGAAGGAGGGTTGTAGCCCGTAGGCGCCCCACAGGGATGAGACGACCTCCCAGCGTCCCTCGAGTTCCGGGTAGGCGGCGAGGAAGTCTCCCTGGAGGATCTGCGCATCAGGGTTTGCGTGGCGCGCCGCGGCCACCATGGCCGGGGAGAGGTCCAACCCGGCACAGCGCAGCGCCTCATGGCCGCGGGCGTTGCGTAGGAAGTAGCCGGTGCCACAGGCCACGTCCAACCAGGACTCGGCCCCCAGGGTCAGCAGGCGGAGCGTCATCAACTCCAGCCGGGTCTTGTCGAGGAAGCCGTGGTCCGGGGTGAAGAGGAACTTCTCCTCGTAGCCGCGGACGTACTCCTCATCATACGTGTCAAGCACCTGCTCGGGTGTCATGCGCTCTGCTCCCTGGCGGTCCTGCTCAGCGATCGCTGAAGGCTTATGAGGTTGACCTCACTGACAAGTTTTTCGAGGAGTGCGAGGCGTTCCTGGGTGTATGCGGAGAAGTGAGACAGGCCGAGCGTGGCCGCGGTCTCGGCGGCGCGGCGCTGCCACAGGGCGGCCTGTTCGAGGGTCTGCACGAGCAACCCACCCTCATAGAGGTGCGGGCGCAGGCGCTCGCGCGTGTCCTCGCCTGGCTCGGTGTGGAGGTAGCCGGCGCGGGCGAGCAGGTAGGTGCGGTGGTGGTTCTCCAGATCGCGCGGCCAGCCGAGCGCGTCATTGACGAGCCCATAGGCCACGCCGAGCTGGAGGATCAGCTCCTTGACGGCCCCCTGCAGCTCGGGGCGGCCGGCGAGCAGGCACATGGCCAGGGCCGGCACCCGGGCGAAGGCCACCTTGTCACAGTGCTGGAGGAACAGCTCTTCCGTGTAGGGCTCGTCCGAGAGGAGTTGCTCATGCTCGGCGAGGGTGCAGCGCGTGAAGTCGAGCCACGCCTGTGCGGACTGCTCATGGAAGAGCCCTGAATCGCCGGCGGCCTCGCCAAAGAGCCGAACCATTTCCATGCCGCATACGTTGCCGAGCAGCAGGTGGGCTCGGTGGGAGTTGGCGTCGTCGAGGGCGTTGTCCTGGATGCGGATGTAGAAGTAGCCCCACATGGCGGCGGCGGCCAGGCGGACCGTCACCTCATGGGAGGGGGCCGAGTGGGGGGATTCCTGGAGGAAGCGCTCGCGCAGCCACAGCGGGAGCAGGGCGATGGGAGAGGCCAGGGCGCCTGAGAAGTAGGTGCGATAGCCGTTGCCCCCCGCGGAGACGGAGTCGAGGAAGTGTCGCCCCAGGGCATTCAGTGGGGGAGGGAGGGCCGCAAGCCTCCGCTCCACCAGGGTCCACGCGTCGTCCAACCCGCTACAGAGCGTGTCATCCTTCATTTCTTCACTGTAGGTGTCGCTCCGGAAGCTGTAAAGAAAAGTGAGGACACCCCACGCGCCGAGGGGCGTCCCAATGCCAGGTGGCGCCATGGCCTTGGCGGGCACGAGTCATATCACTCACATCTGCCGCACCCACTCGGCTTCCAGCCTCCGGCGGCGCGCTCCGTTGGCTCTCAGAATGGGCAGTGCAAGAGCTGCTTCAAGTCCGAGGAGGAGATGAAGAGGCAGGCGTTGTCGAGATCATCGTCCGGCATGTGCGCACGCAGCACGGCGAAGACGGCGGCGCATGCCTCGATCGCCCTGTCGCGCGGGAGTTGGAGGTGCTCGGAGAGGTCCTCCAGGAAGGAGTCCTGCTGAAACTCCTCCGGAGGATTGTGCCGGCGGTGGGGTCTCTCACAGCTCACGAACATCAGGTCAATGCCCGCTGGCAGCAGGCCCCGGATGATGTCGAGCTGGGGCAGAGGTGTGTTGCGCCACAGGGCGCAGAGGACCGACTGGGTCACCTCCTGCGCGCGCTCTGCCAGCCCAAGGGACCGGAGAGGCGCGCTGTCCTTCAACTCCTGGAAGAGCAACCGAATCTGCGCCTCCATGTCGTGCAGTGGGAACTCGCGGGATGGCTCCGTGTGTTCCGTCATGGCGTATCTCCTGGGGTGGCGTGGGATGCCACCTCGTCTCAGGATGCACACGCTTGTCTCAGGATGCACACGCCGCCGCGGCGGAGCAGATGTGACTGGATGGTCGCGCCGGCACCCGGGCTGCATGGCCAGCACCTGGCTCGCAGGCCGCTCCTAACTCGACTCGAGAGGCGCCTGGTTGGCTGCTAGGGGCTCGCCTGCTCAGCAGCCTGGGCGACAGCCCACGTTCTTCGTCAATGACAAGGCCATCGTCGGGGCCCATCCGCTGAGCGCCTTGACCGAGGCCATTGACAAGGCGCTCGAGCCCTGACGGCAGCTCGAGGATCACCGTCCCCCTGCGCTTGCTGACTACGGCTCGCTGGACGCGGGAGCCAGGCGTGCCGTCGTCGGCAGCACGTCCTCCAGCT
>QKJM01000846.1 GCA_003249315.1 Archangium sp. | reverse complement strand
GGGGGCCTCCGTCAGCTTCGACAATACCAACGTGCGGGCTCGCACAGTGACCCAGGCTGGTGGCAACATCTACAGAGGTTCGACCGTGGTGCAGAGCGCAAGCTCCTCGGAGCCGGAGAAGCCATGACGCTGCGTACTGAGCTATGACGACTGCTCCCACCTCTCCAGTCGCTTGACAACAGAGAGTGGGTAGATGGCCCGATGGTTGATGTTCGCGTGATACACCACGAGATGATGCTCCCCAGCGATCTCCACAAGGGCGTACTCAGGTAGCATGGCCTCATTGGCCAGCCAGGCCTCAGCCTCCTCTTGTGTACCGAAGGAGGCCACCGCCGGGGGGAGCTGCTTCTCCGTCAGGTGCTTTATGAAATACTCCAGGCTGAAATCCTGGCGCAGCCCACGCTGATCCGACTCCCTGAAGTAATAGAACTGTAGGTAGTCGTCCCCTACGAGCACGTATCCCTGACTGGGAGGTTCCGACTGGTTGTCAAGCCACTCCTCCGCCTCCTCGCGCGTACGGAAGGATGCGGAGATTCGGGGCAGGCCACCCCTGGCGGAGTCGCGAAACTCCTCCCATTGCGTATACTGACCGCTGGTAGCAATGAAATTGAGCACATCAATGACCACCGATGAAAGCACGTTCTCTTCAGAAGACGAAGCACTGTCTCTGAGGTGTACGAAATACTCTTCCGTCTGTCTCTTGAGGTTTTCAAGTCCCGAAGCCACCGATGAAGGCACGGAAACCGGCGCCGGGCTCTTGCGATAGTCCTCAAAACGATAGTGCTGGCCCGTGTCAGCGATGAAGAAGAGAGCACTTGACGCGCACAGGAGCATCTCCCGATCGTGAGTTCCTCCTTGCAACCGCTTCCCGATCAACCTCTGCGCCTCGAAGAGAACCGTCCGTATCGTCATGGTGACATCTCCGCGATCAATGGCTCGAAGGCGTCGTCTCGCAACGCCACCAGCAGGACCGGCGCGAGCACAAGGGCTCCACCTCCGCTTCCAGCAACAACGGCGACGAAGGCCACCCCCGCGATGACAATGACAGTCCCCACCACGATTTCTTCATGGTTTCTCTTCAGCCAGTCGACAGCATCATCAACCACACTGAATTCATACGGCCTGCTCCCACCCCTTCTCCTGAAGCAGTCGGCCTGCAGTTCCATGCACTTATCGTCACAATACTTCCGGTGGCCGTACACTCCGTATTGAATCTCGTAATGATCAAAGTCTGGCGGCACGGAGCTCGACATACATTGACGCATGCAACGCTCGTAAACATCCCTACACTCATCTACATCACTACCAACCAACTGCATGCTCCCAACCATGCGATTCATGCGGTTCGGTCGCTCCCAGTACCCACTCGGATTGACCTCACTCAAGCTCTGCCATGAGTGCATGACTCGTCCATCAGAGAGCCTCTTGACTACGAGCACGCTCCTGGACAACTCCAGGGAAGACGAGGGCACAGGAATGGTATTTCGAGAGGTATTGCAGGAAGCAAGCAAAAGACAGAGGAGCAGCGTCGTGAACCTCTGATGAACTGGTCTGCCACTCATACCAGGAGCGTCTCCACTCTTGTCCTCCGAAGGTTGCCCCCCCGGACACAGGGGGAATCTTGATTCGATCAGAACGGATACGGGACGTCAACGTCATGCTGAACTTCGAACACTTGTGCCACGCCACATACCACCGAGCCACCCTCCACCCATGCAGAAGTGGCGCAAGAGACGGATGTCGTCACTCCTCCCTACCCGATGAGCCGCCCCACCTCCACGGTCGACAGCGCGATGAACAGGTAGCGCGCTCCCTTTCCCAGCGTGACAAAGATGAGGAAGGGCCACCAACGTACGCCTACCAGGCCCGCGGCCAGCACCAACACGTCCCCCACCACCGGGAGCCACGAGAGCGCCAGCGCCGGAGTGCCCCAGGTGGCCAGCCTCACCCTCGCCCGCTCCAGGCGCGGCCCCTCCCGGCTGGCTCGACTCTGGATCCATCGGCCCACCGGCCCACCGCCTCCTCCCTCCACCCAGCGCCCCAGGGCGTAGACGGTGACGGCTCCGAGCACGTTGCCCACCGTGGCCACCGACACCGCCGGCCCCACTGGCACGCCTCCATGCACCAGCACCGCCAACACCGCCTCGGACGGCGCTGGCAGCACCGAGCCCGCTACCGCGGCCACCAGGAACAACCCCGGCAACCCCCAGCTCGCCAACGTGGCCGCGTCCGGCATCAACTCGTCTCTCCCGTGGAAGACTTCTGGTGGACCCGGAGGCATCTTCCCACTCAGGCCCGGTGAGCCCCAGCAGCTTCTCGTGCTCCTCACCATCGGCCTCCTCCGTTTCACAGGGGGGAACTCGAGAGGCCCAGCACCCTCACCCCGTCCCTCTCCCAGAGGGAGAGGGGTAGTGTCTTCCTCCTTACCTTCGGGGGCGGGTTGTTCCTCATTTCAGACAGGCTCCGCTTCTCTCTGTTCAGCAGAGTCGTCCGGCGACCCACCCCGGATTCTTCGCGTTTGAAGTGACTCTCGTACTCGTGGCTAGTGTCTCCCCTCTCTGGAAATGCAATTCCTTTCCCAGGAGGAATGACGTCCGTGACTCGCGAGATCCTCAGCGGCCTCATCTGGCAGGCTCGGCTCGCGTTCCGCGGTGGCTCATCCCGAGCCTTCTCCTCCCACGGTTACGTCGATCAGGCCTACCGCCCTCCCCGCCTCCCCTTCGTCTCCGTCGTCGGCCCTCTCTCCTTTCAGACCGAGCCCGAACGCGACGCCGGCCGCCCCTCCCACGCTCCCTTCCGCATCCCTGGCCACATCATCGGTCAGCCACGCAACGACACCGTCTCCATCCCCCCAGGCGGCTCCCTCCTCCTTCGCTTCGACGGCCGCGCCACCTTCTCCCTCTCCGGCCTCCCCGGCGGCTCCTTCTCCAACCCCGACACCGGACCCGCGCTCGCCAACGCCCTCAATACCGGCCTCGCCAACGCCCTCTCCAATGGCCTCGTGCTCGGCCCCGACGGCGCTCCGCTGGATGATGCCGAGCACCTCGCCGCGCTCGCCTCCGCCACCGCCCGGTGGGATGCCGACGGGCGCCGCCTCGCCATCAGCTCCGACGAAGGCCTCGCCTCCCTCGAGCACCGCTCCTCCGTCGAGGTGCTCTACACGCCCGGCAACATCGCCCCTCAGCTCGGGCTCGCGCCTCCCCAGTCCTCACACGAGGGACGGTGGTTCCTCCACCGGCTCCCCGCCCCCAAGCCCCTCTCCGTCGATGTCCGGATCGAGCTCTGGGCCTCCTCCCAGGGAGAGCTCGCCGCCCTCGTGGACACCCTCGCCCTCGCAGTCACCACTCGCGGCCAGCTCCTCACTCGCCCCGCCCTCCTCGCCGAGGACATTCCCGATGGAGCCTCCTCCCTCCATCTCCTCCCCGCGGGCGAGCCCACCACCTCCGAGTCCCTCCTCCACTTCGAGGCCTCCGACACGCACGAGCGCGTCCGCGGCGCCTCCCTCACCCTCTCCCCCGGCGCCACCCGCGAGTCCGCGCCACCCCGACTCGTCTTCACCGGCTCCGGCTCCGCCCGCGTCCTCGTCCACCCCACCCCGCTCATCCCCGTCCCCCTCCACGCCAACAACCCCACCCCTCGCGGCTTCTCCCTCTCGCTCGGCTTCGCGCTCGGCCCCGGCGGCTCCCAGGGACAGCGGCTTCGCCTCCTCTCCCTCGGCCCCGAGGCCCAGCCCGTCTTCCTCCTCGAGCTCGAGCTCTTCCGCGTCGGCCCCGAGCTGTTCGCCGAGCTCCAGGCCACCGCGTCCCTCCTCCAGGGCGCCACCGTGGCCACCGCTCGCACCCACTGGCGCGTGCCGCTCGCCTCTCTCCAGGGCACCGGCGTCCTCCTCCATGCCAGCGTCGACGGACAGTCCGGCGCCCTCCAGCTCTTCCTCGACGGCGAGTCCCAGCCACTCGGCACTCCCGCCGCCACTCCCACGCCCCCCACGCTCGCGCCCGGCATCCCCACCGCCTCGCGCGACATGCCCCTGGTGCTTGGCAACCCCGCCGGCAATCCGCTCTCCCTCACCGTCACCTCCCTCCACCTGCTCGCCGAACCGCTTGGGCCGGTGGATCCCTCGCTGCGCACCTCCCTCGCCTCCGCCTCCCGCTTCCGCCCTGGCGACGTCCTCACGCTCGCCACCAGCGAGGACGGCTACCGCGCCGGCAAGCAGCGCTTCACGGGCATCGTCGTCTCCTCGGAGGGCGACTCCCTCACCCTCGCCCGCCCCGTCCAGGGCCACTGGCCCCGCGGACGCACCCTCGTCTTCCAGGACGAGCTCTTCTTCTTCCAGACCCATTTCAGGCGGAAGGACGACCTCCTCAACCACCTGTACCGGTGCAGCGTGGACTACCGCGTCTCCGCCCAGCTCGAGGTGCCCACCGCCCACACCTCCGCCCGACTCGTCGAGCGGCCCGAGGTGGAGGTGGTGCCCCTGAGCGCCGGGCGGCCCGCCCACGCAGCCCCGGGCGTCACCGCCATCGACACCGGCTCCGCATCAGGCGGAGCCCTCCACCCCAGAGGAGGATGACATGCCAGAGCGGCTTCATCCGGGCGTGTACGTAGAGGAAGTCAGTGGCGGCGTGCGCCCCATCGAGGGCGTGTCCACCTCCACCGCGGCATTCATCGGCGAGGCACCCCGAGGCATCCCCGGCCTCGCCCAGTTCCTCACCAGCTTCGCCGACTT
>QKJM01000850.1 GCA_003249315.1 Archangium sp. | reverse complement strand
GATCTCGGTCTTCGGACCGCCCTCGCACTGGGTCCAGCCCACGCCGTCGGTCACCAGCAGGATCTGCCCCAGCGGGTGAGTGTGCCAGTTGGTGCGGGCTCCCGGCTCGAAGTTCACGACTGCAACGCCCACGCGCGCAGGAGCCGGCGCGTTGAAGATCTTGTCGATGCGGACATTCCCGGTGAACCAGTCGCTCGGCCCTTTGATGGCTTCGGCTGATCCGGCGCGGTGGATCTGCATGTCCTCGGAAGATTTACCGGTCTCGCTCATGACGATCTCCTTCGATTGTTCCGTCTTCAGGAAGCAAGATGCGCCCGGTTCCTGCAGGTGACTAGATGCCATCCAGATGATGGGCTGTTAAGCCAGCGTTGACAATGCGGGGGTGGGTAAGCGAGGTTCCAACGCGTGAAGACGGTTCCGTTTCCGAGGCTCCAGGCGGTCCTTGCGGTCGCCCGCTTGCACGGCTTCAGCGGCGCGGCTCGCGGGCTCGGCATCTCCAGGTGTTCAGGTGTGGCCATGAGGGCAACGTCCTGGTTCGAGGGCCCCCTCGTCAGGGGCCTTCCTGGCGCGGGAGCGCCTGGTCGTTGGCTCGGCCCGGACGTCCTCGGAGAGCTTACAGATAGGAAGGACAGGAGCCCTGTTGGGGGTAGCGGGCGTTAAACGGAGCGGGAGGAGAGGACCGCTGACGGGTAGCCCATGAGCCGCACGTTGGGCCGGGGCAGAAGCGAAGCATCTCCAGCAAACACACGCCAGCCTGGCCCAGGCCGCCTACGCAGCGGAGGACTTCGAGCGGCTCTCTGCCTGGCCGTGAGAGCACGCGGATGTGTCGTGCCGTTGCGATGAATTGAAACAATTGGGCAATCTGGATTCTCTGGCATTTTTGAGAGGAACTGCCGGTTCCAACTCGGAGGGGCTCGAAGTCCTGGGCAGGATGGGGACTCAGCGGTATGCTGCGCCCCATGCCGAACCTCTTGAAAATCTGGCGCTGGCCCCTCCACTCGCAGGTTCTGCTCGGGCTCCTCGTCGGTGCCTTGCTCGGTGCGTGGCTCGGTGCCTGGGGCGTCGCCCAGGTGCCTCCTGGCGCTCCCGCGGCCACCGCCGGTGCCCTCGCCGCCGAGGCCGTTCAGGCCACCTGGCCCTTCGTCCTCCTTCGCCTCGTCGGCGACCTCTTCATCAACGGCCTCAAGCTCATCATCGTCCCCATCGTCACCTCCTCCATCATCCTCGCCGTCGTCAATATCGGCTCCGGCTCCGGCTTTGGTCGCCTCGCCTCCAAGACGCTCGCCTACTACTTCGCGACCTCCCTGCTCGCCATCCTCACCGGCCTCCTCCTCATCAACCTCGTCCACCCCGGCGTCGGCGCCGATGGCCGCGGCATTCTCGAGGGCCAGGACATTTCCGCCTACGCCTCTGAACAGGCGGAAAATCAACGCCGCGTCGGAGGCCGCTCCGCCCTCGACTTCCTCGACGTCTTCCGACAGATGGTTCCCCCCAACCTCGTCGCTGCCGCTGCGGAAGGTCAGCTCCTCGGCCTCATCGTCGTCGCCCTCGTCGTGGGCTACTTCCTCGCTCGCATGCACACCCCCGGCGCCCAGGCCGTCATCTACTTCACCCAGGGGGTCTATGACGTCGCCCTCAAAGTGACGGACCTCGTGCTGCGCTTCGCTCCCATTGGCGTCATCGGCCTGCTCGCCGTCACCGTTGGCGAACAGTACGCACGCCTCGTCCCTGATGCGCGCTTCGCCGACTTCCTCACTGGCATCGTCCAGTTCGCCCTTACGGCCCTCGCTGCTCTCGCCATCCATTTCCTCGTCAGCCTCCCCCTCATCGTCCGCTTCATCGGGGGCCTCAGTCCGCTTCGCCAGTACCGCGCGATGGCTCCCGCCCTCGTGACAGCCTTCTCCACCTGCAGCAGCTCCGCCACCCTCCCTGTCACCATGGACTGTGTCGAGACGCGCGCCGGCGTCAGCAACCGCACCGCCAGCTTCGTCCTCCCCCTCGGCGCCACCGTCAACATGGACGGCACCGCCCTGTATGAGTGTGTCGCCGTCATCTTCATCTGCCAGGCCTTCGGCGTGGAGCTCGGCTTCGCCCAGCAGTTCCTCATCGTCCTCGTCGCCCTCCTCACCAGCATCGGCGTCGCCGGCGTCCCCGCTGCCAGCCTCGTCGCCATCATCATCATCCTCGAGGGCGTCCAGGCCCAGCTCGCTCCTGGCGCTCCCTCCCTCGTCGCCGGTCTCGGTCTCCTCTTCGTCTTCGACCGCCCCCTCGACATGTGCCGCACCTCCGTCAACGTCTTCAGTGACTCCTGTGGCGCCGTCGTCATCGCAAGGACCGAGGGCGAGACAGGCGTCCTCGACTCCACTCCCGACACCCACTCTCCGGCCATGTTTCCCGTGCCGATCCGCTCGAGTGAACGGAAGGCGTCCGGGGGGTCTCCGTGAGCCCTGTCTGGCCCAAGGCGCCTTGGCTGTGATTTCGGAAGACCGGCTGCATGGTTTCCGTCGTCTCTCTGCACGGCTTCAGCAGCGCGGCGCGCGAACTCTGCGTCTCCAGGTATGCAGGTGAGGCCATGAGGGCAACGTCCTGGTTCGAGGGCCCCCCTCGTCAGGGGCCCTCCTGGCGCGGGAAGGCCCGCCTGGTCGTTGGCTCGGCCTGGACATCCTCGTAGAACGTATGACGTATAGGAAGGACAGGAGCCCTGTTGGGGGTAGCGGGCGTTAGAAGAGCGGGAGGAGAGGACCGCTGATGGGTAGCCCATGAGCCTCACGCCGGGCCGGAGCAGAAGCGAAGCATCTAAGGTTGGCGCCTTCGACATCGACGTCGTCGAGGTCAGCTTCTACCGCACCGGCATGCTCTACGACCTGGGTGGCCTGGGGAATGTCTCCGACTTCCACAGCCATGTCACTGGCACGCTGCTGCACCGGCCGCTCTCGCGCGGACGGCTACGTGCGGCGCTATCCATTCATGAATCAGGCGTGGCGGGACGTGAGCATGGTGTTCACCCAGCCCACCGCGGGTCGGTGACCTTGAGATGGGCCAGTTTGAGGGCCCCATAGGCGTCCAGGAGGCGCTCCCAGGTCCACATCCTCCGGCCCCTCCACAGGTCCGAGTTTCGCCACCAGCCCGGAGGCGGCGCGAAGCCGAACTGCTCGGCATTGCCCAGGCCGCGGAAGCCGACGCCGCTCAGCCCGTGGGCGGCATTGGCCTCCAGGGTGAGCACGACGCCTTGACGCTCCGCGACGACGAGGAAGGTGTGGCCTCCATTGAGCGGCTTCAGGCTCTTCCAGCCCTGGACGAGCGTCCAGGGCGGAGGGGGCGCGCTCGAGTCCGTGATAGGGGTGGCCAGGCCCGCATTGACGACAGCCGTCACCGGGGAGAAGAAGTCCTCGCCGAGAATCATCATCTGGTGGTGAAGGCTCCGACTCCAACTGAAGCGCCCGGGTAGCGCATCCTCCCAGGCCTTGACGAGCAACGCCTCGACGAAGGTGCAGCAGTTGATTTTCGGCGTCGGCAGCCCGGTGGGCACCTGGACCCCGGGCAGCGGCCATGGGTAACTGATGTTCTTGGTCAGGTCGTACCCGTAGCCACGGAAGTCCTTGAGGCGCGCGACGAGGAAGGACTCGGGAATGGCCATGGCGTCGGAGGCGCGGGCGTCCTCGGAGGCCGCGGAGAGGCTCTCCGTCACGGAGGCATAGTACTGGTCCTTCCAGCGGGAGCAGATCCACGCCTGTCCCGTGCCGATGTCGGGGGTGGACAGGAGCAGGTAGTCCGTCTCTTCACTGGGGCTGGACAGGCGCTCTTCGAGCACGTCGAACCGCCGCTGAGGCAGCCGGCCGAGCACCTGCGAGTGCGTATCCGGATAACCATAGTAATTGAGTGTCCGTTTCAGGGTAGCTGTCTTGTCAGGGTTCATGGGGGGCCTGCGCGTCGAGATGATGAGTGGATAGGGACTCACCCTCCTCTCCAGGTGAATCCCCAGGAGGGACGCGCGGGCGGTGGGTTGTGACAGCCGGGGAGGATGCCCGGGGCGGGTGTCGACATCCGCACGGCTGGTTGTCTGTCAGGGGGAGGCTTCTTCTGACCTCTTCGTCCTGCCACCTGCATTCTCCACGAACCCTCGCCAGTAGTGACATGAATAGTCCGGCATGAGCATGTCCATCGCCCTCACGAAGGAGGTGGGATAGCAGCCGCTCGCGCCGATGAGCCAGCCATCGGGAGTGGTCCCCCTCCAGCACCAGCAGCCCCAGGGCCGCCCCGCTCACCTTGCGCAGCAGCTCCCGCTTCTCCTCCTGGAGGTGGCCGAGCCGGTGCTGCACGTCCAGCGCCTGTGCGCGCCAACGTTCCAGCTCTTCGAGGGTGAGAAGCAACTCGCCGCGCAACTCGTCCGCCGTCTCCCCCACCTGCTCGCGCTCGTCCATGAGCCCCTCCTCCGTTTCCCGCTGCTCGCTCATCGCAGCACCTCCCGGGCGTGGCTCAGGTCCGTCTTCAGCCGGCACGGTCTCCCTCTCCGAGGACGGTGGAGTCGGTCTCGAGCGCCGGCCAGAAAGGTCACCACGCTCTGCTGGCGGGTGACCGGGCGGGGACGCAGCGCCCAGGGGCCGGCAGGCGTGGCACCCCGCGCCATGAATATGGAGAGGAATCTGAAGAGGAGCTGCGCCCCCAGCGACCCACCTCCGAAGGTGAGCAGGAGCAGCCAGGGCCGGAGCGCCTCGCGGACCTCTCCGGTT
>QKJM01000669.1 GCA_003249315.1 Archangium sp. | reverse complement strand
CCGGGGGTGGTGTTCGACACCATCGGCCTGCCGGGCGCCTACACCTCGGTGTACCTGCGCGCGCACCGGCCCTTCTTCCGGGCGCAGATGCGGCAGCGCAAGCCGGCGCTGGTGATGATGATGCTGGGAGGCAACGAGGCCTTCCGCCTCTCTCGCGACTGGACGAACCTGGATGAAATCCGCCAGGACGCCACGGAGCTGGTGCGCTGGGTGAAGGACGCCGCCCCGGACGCCGCGTGTCTGGTGGTATCGCCCATCGACGCGGCGGTGCGCACCATGGGCGGCGAGCTGACGCCGCGCCGGGGCACGCGCGAGGTGGCCGCCATCTTCCACGAGGTGGCGCGCGAGAATGGCTGCGCGTGGTGGGATGCGCTGGAGGCCATGGGCGGTGAGGGCTCCGCCATCCGCTGGCTGTCCGCCGGGCTGCTCAACAAGGACCTGGTACACCCGCGCGCGAGAGGCTCGGACCTGCTGGGGCACCTCTTCGACCTGTCGATGCAGCGCGCCTGGGCCGCGAGCCGCATGCCGCAGCTCCGCGCCCCGGCCGCGGCGCCAGCGCCGGCGCGAGCCCAGGAGCCAAGCGGACTGAGGAACGCGGACACGGCCCTCAAGGACACCTTCACGCGGCTGCGCGCGCGGGAGGAAGGCGGGGACGAGCGCCTGTCCATCCTCCAGATGGGGGCCTCGCACACGGCGGCGCACATGTTCACGGACGCGGTGCGCGGCGCGATGGTGGAGCGCTTCGGCGACGGAGGGCGCGGCTTCATCGCGGCGGGCCGGGCCTCGGAGCGGCTGAAGGGTGCGAAGGTGGCGCGCGCGCTGGAGGGTGAGTGGACGATGGAGGACGCGCTGCGGGCGGAGGCGAGCCCGGGGGCCTGGGGCCTCAGTGGCATCCGCGCGGTAGGGGCGCCAGGGGCCTCGCTGCGCATCCGCTTCTGCGAGGGCTGTCCCGAGGCCAGCACGCCGTCGGCACGGCTGAGCCTCTACTGGCTGGACGGGCCGGGAGTCGGGCAGATGGAGGTGTGGGTGGATGGCGCGGCGATGCCGCCGGAGCCGCCGCCGCCGGAGCCCTTCACCCGGCCCACGGTGCGCATCCGCTCCTTCCCGGTGGAGGGGCCGGCGCACGAGGTGCGGGTGGACAATGTGGGCCGCGAGGGCCAGGTGACGGTGCTGGGCGCGGCGTTGGATTTGGAGCAGCCGGGCGTCCTCTACGACGCGGTGGGACTGCCGGGAGCCACGGCGGCCACGCTGGCCTCCCAGGAGCGGGAGGCGCTGGCGGCACAGCTCGGCGCGCGCAAGCCGCGGCTGCTCGTCCTCTGGTACGGCACCAACGAGAGCGCCGAGGAGGGCCTGGACGGGGAGAAGCTGCGCCGCGAGTACGGGGCGCTGGTGGCCCGTCTGAGAGAGGACGCGGGCGGCGCAGAGTGCCTGCTGCTGGGGACGACGGACCGGGTGCAGCCGGACGGGAGCGAGGCGCCGTCGCTGGAGAAGGTGCGGGAGGTGCTGCCGCGGGTGGCGCGCGAGCAGGGGTGCGCGTACTGGTCGCCGCGGGCGGCGATGGGCGGTGCGGGCAGCATGTCGCGCTGGCAGCGCGAGGGGCTGGGGCACGCGGACGGCGTACACCTGACGCCCGAAGGCTACGCGAAGCTGGCGGGCAGCTTCGTCTCGGACTTCATGGGGGCCTACGAGGCCTTCAAGACCCAGCCACCGAAGCTGGCGGAGGGCGGCTGAGGTGTACTTTCACAGCCTGCAGTTCATCGCATTCCTGACGGTCGTCTTCGCGCTGTACTGGGCGGTCCACCAGCACAAGTGGCCGCGCCTGGGCGTGCTGATGGTGGCGAGCGTCATCTTCTACTCCATGTGGACGCCCCTGCCGCTGCTGCTGTTCGCGGCGTGTACGGCGGTGAACCACCTGTGCATCAAGGGCATGGGGCGGTGGGAGTCGCCGGGGGTGCGCAAGGGGTTGATGGTGGTGGCGGTGGTGGTGACGCTGGGGGTGCTGTGCGTCTTCAAGTACGCGGACATGTTCCGCGAGACGCTGGTGACGCTGCTGAGCCCGCTGGGGGTGAAGGTGCGCACCGAGCCCTACGGCCTCCTGCTGCCGGTGGGCCTCTCCTTCTTCACCTTCCAGTCCATCAGCCTGGTGGTGGACGTGTACCGGCGCGAGACGCGCAGCACGTACACCTACTTCGAGCACCTGCTGTACCTGCTCTTCTTCCCGCACCTGGTAGCGGGCCCCATCGTCCGCGCCTCGCACCTCATCGAGCGCTTCGACGAAGTGCCCTCCCTGTCCGCCGAGGAGGGGGGCCGGGGCATGTATCGAATCGCCGTGGGGATGGTGAAGAAGCTGGTGGTGGCGGACGTCCTGGGCAGCGGGCTGGTGGACCCCGTCTTCGCGGCGCCGGAGGCCTACACCTCGGCCGAGTGCTTCATGGCGGCGGTGGCGTACACGCTGGAGCTGTACTTCGACTTCTCGGCGTACTCGGACATCGCGATTGGCACGGCGGCGCTGTTCGGCTTCAAGTTCGCGGAGAACTTCAACCGGCCGTACCTGGCGACGAACCTCTTCGACTTCTGGAACCGCTGGCACGTCAGCCTGTCCACGTGGCTGAGGGACTACCTGTACCGGCCGCTGGGCGGCAACCGGGTGAGCAGGCCGAGGGCGCTGTTCAACCTGATGGTGGTGATGGTGCTGGGCGGGCTCTGGCACGGAGCGGACTGGCGCTTCGCGGTGTGGGGGGCGGTGCATGGGGTGGTGCTGGTGGGGGTACGCATCTTCTGGTGGGTGGCGGGCAAGCCGAAGGACGCGGGCTGGGTGCGCGCCGCATGGGGGCTGGCGCTGACCTTCCTGGTGGTGGTGCTCACGCGCATCGTCTTCCGCTCGCCGAGCATGACGCACGCGGGGGAGATGTACCTGCGGCTCTTCGAGGGGAGCCTGGGGCTGGCGAACGTGAGCACGCTGGTGTGGGTGATGCTGGGGGTCGCGGTGGTGAGCCACGCGCTGCCGCTGAAGCTGTTCCACCAGGTGGGAGAGCTCTTCGTGAAGATGCCGATGCCGGTACGGGCGGCGGTGCTGGTCCTGGTGGGCCTGGGCGTCCGACACCTCTCCTCGGTGGAGACGCGCCCGTACGTGTACTTCCAGTTCTAGGGAGCAACAGCATGCGCCGTGTCTCGCTCTTCACCGTCCTCCTCCTCGCCAGCGCCGGCTGTGTCCGGGCGCCCACCGTGCCGGTGCGCCACGTGGTGGGCACCGAGGAGGCCCCCACCTTCCGCATCGCGAAGGGGCGAGGCTCGGCGACGCTGCTGCTCAACGAGGACACGGGGGCCCGCGCGGCCTCGCTGGGCGTGCTCGAGCTGCAGGGAGGCGTCGCCATTCCCGAGCACATCCACGCGGACAGCGTGGAAATCCTCTACGTGGAGGAGGGCGGCGCGGAGATGACCGTGGAGGGGCAGGCCCTCTCCGTCGGGCCGGGAGACGCCATCTACATTCCGGCGGGACAGCGTCACTCGGCGCGCGTCACCGAGGACACGCCGCGCTTCCGCGCGGTACAGGTGTACGTGGGCCCCGGCCCCGAGCAGCGCTTCCGCCAGGGGGAGCCGGTGAAGCCTCCTGCCTCGCCCTGAGAGGAGAGGCTAGCGAGGACGGGCCACGTACAGGCAGCACGCGCCCATCGTCAGCGGCTCCACCCGGAGCACCTCCAGGCCCGCCTCGCCCATGAGGTTCGCGAACTCCTGCGGCGAGGGGAAGGCGGCGATGGACTCCTGCAGGTAGCGGTACTCCCGGGCGCCCGAGAGCTTCGCGCCCAGCCACGGCACCACCTTGCGAATCTGGAAGCGCACCAGCGGCGCCAGCAGCCCCTTGCGCGGCTCGGACAGCTCCAGGATGGCGACTCGCCCTCCCAGCCGCGTCACTCGCGCCATCTCCTTCAGGGCGCGCAGCCTGTCCGGCACGTTGCGGATGCCGAAGCCCATGGTGATGCCGTCGAAGCTCTGGTCCTCGAAGGGCAGCGCCTGCGCGTCCCCCACCTGCAGCTCGCACTGCTCGCTCCGGCCCTCCGCCGCCACCTTCTGCCGGCCCACCTCCAGCATCTTCTCGGAGGGATCCACCCCCACCACCTTCGCATCCGGGTGGAGCGCCAGCGCCATCAGCGCCAGGTCGGCCGTCCCGGTGGCCAGATCCAACACCCGCGCGCCCTGCCCCAGCTCGAGCGCCCGCACCGTCTTCCGCCGCCAGTGCTGATCTATCCCCAGCGACATCATCCGGTTCAGCACGTCGTAGCGGTGGGCAATCATGTCGAACATCGAGCCCGAACCGCCCTTGGGGGAAGTGGCCTCGGAAGACTGCTGCTGCATCGCTTGCGACCCCGTGCTCATGGATTCCTCTGCTTCTGGCAAGACTGCGGACAGGGGACGTTACACGAGTGACGCCCTGAAAGCCCCTCTTCCACGCCGGGGGAGGTAGCTCCGCTGAGCGCCGGTATTACCTCCGAGCGGCGGGGCGCACCACCACTACCGCCTCCTCACTCGGAGCGTGCTCCACGCGCTCGCGGAAGGAGGGCTGGAGGTGGTGCTTCAGCAGCTCGGCGAGTCGGCCAGCGAGGCCCGCGTGACTCACGGTGAAGGAGCGGTCTCCGTGAACGCGCACCTCCCCCCAGGCGGGCAAGGAGGAGATGGAGTCGGAGGAGAGGGAGTCGAGCGACACCTGGACGGGCTCGCCATAGCGCGGCTGCCACAGGAGACGGTG
>QKJM01000685.1 GCA_003249315.1 Archangium sp. | reverse complement strand
GGAAGATCAGGGTGACGTCCACCAGGTAGGCGAGGCACCGGTAGCCGATGCCGGCCACCGGCAACGAGAGGGCGACCCGCTCGGGTGTGGCGACGGCGAGGCTCGGGGAGGCTGCGGAATCCATGGCCCCGGAGATTAGCCGGAATGGGGCCGGCGGGTCTCCCCTCTGGGAAGGCAGGCTCCGGATCGAGCCCCCCGCGCGTCGTCCCTCCCTCCTCGCCCCCGAGGGTCATGGCCAAGGTCAAGGGGATGACACAGGGAACCGCTTCACCCACGGGAGGACGGATTATGGCGGACATCGACAAGACGCAGCGAACCGAACAACAGCAGGGCGAGTCCCGTCGGGCGTCCGGGGTTGATCTCGAGACGCGCCGGGAGTTGCGTCGGGAGACGCGGCGCAGCCAGACCTACAAGGCGTTCCTGAAGAACCTCTGCGCCATCGGCTCGATGAGCGAGGAGGAGGCCGAGCAGGCCGCGGTGTCGGTGCTGTGCGTGCTGGAGCAGCGACTGTTCGGCGAGGAGGCCGAGCACCTGGAGGCCCAGCTCCCCGCGAAGCTGCAGGAGCTGCTGGTGCGCTGCGAGCGGCACGTGGGCAAGCCCACCACCCGGTTCGGCAAGGAGGGGTTCATCCGCATGGTCTCGGAGGATCTGGGCGTGGACGGCGGCCTGGCCGAGCAGCGGATCCGCGCCGTCTTCACCGCGATCCGGGACCAGGTCTCCGAGGGAGAGATCGAGGATGTGATCGGTCAGCTTCCCTCGGACCTGCGCGAGCTGTGGATGCGCCCCATCTGAGGTGCTCCGGGGGCTGGGTCGTCCCGGCCCCCGCTGCCCGCCGTGGCCGGGCTCAGGCCTTGGCCTTGCCCTGCTTCTGCTGCCCGCCGCCGAGCTGGATGCGCTTGGGCTGCACTTCGGGCAGCTTGGGCATCCGCAGCGCGAGCACTCCGTTCTTCAGCTCCGCGCTACAGTGCTCCGTGTCCACGCCCTCCGGGAGCGTGAACGAGCGGCTGAACGAGCCGTAGCTGCGCTCGTAGGCGTAGAAGCGATCCGTGTCCTCCTCCTTCTCCGTCTCCCGCTTCCCGCTGACGGTGAGCCGATCCCCCGTCAGGGTGATGTCCAGATCCTTCTCATCCACCCCCGGCATGTCCGCCTTGAAGATGTAGGAGTCCTTCGTCTCCTTCACCTCGAAGGCCGGCACGAAGCCCCATTGCTCGCGACCGCCCATGAGGCGGCCCAACTCCTCGAACGGCTCGAGCCGCATCAGCTCCCTCATCCGCTCGAAAGGATCGAACCCTCGCCTCGACACCATCGACTCACCACCACGACGCACCGGCAGATCTGCCATGACGACTTCCTCTCTCTTCGGTTGAGACCACACGCACTCCACATGTGTGACCTTGGTTTCGAAGGTTGAAGTGGCGGGAGTCCGGGACAAGTCACCCCGGAGGGTGGGCCACCGTTTCTCGAGAATGCCTCTCAGCCAACACTTTCCGGCCTCGGCCGAGGTGCGAATGCACACTCAACGGCATTTTCGAGCGGGTCGGGACTGGACGCCCGCGCGGGCAATGGACATTCCGTGGTTCTCGCGGATCGGACGGAGTGGAGAACCGATGGCATGGTCAGATGGCAAGTGGGTGGTACCTTGGAGGAGGGACGGACCGGGGGGAAGAGAAGAGTCGACTGTTGATGGAAAGCGCAGACCGGATGGACGAGGCACCTTGCGGTCGATGCGCGTTCGACCCACACATTGTGTCCCGCCGGGAGACACCGGTACCAGTCATGAGTCGTATGGGATGAATCAATACGCCATGACGGCTGGGGGGCCCTCGCATGGCATCAAATCAGGCTGAAGTTCGAGTGGCATTGTTGGAGGGACCTTGGGCGGCCTGGCAAGGGCTGGCCGAGGGACTGAGAGGAGAGGGGCTGAACGTCATGTGGGTGACCCGTGACGTGCGCACGCTCCTGGATGGGATGGGGACGGATCCACCCCAGGTGGCGATCCTGGACATCGAGCCCGAGGGCGCCACCGAGATGGGGTGCTCGGCGATGGAGGGATTGAACCTGCTGAGGGAGGCGCGCAAGCGGCGCCTGGAGGTGAGGATGCTGGTGCTCTCCTCGGCGGGGGCCCAGGACTTCATCTCGCAGTGCTTCGAGGAGGGGGCCTCGGGCTACCTCTTCCGGCAGCACCTGACGGTGGGGGCGGTGGTGTCGGCGGTGCTGTCGCTGCTGCGGGGTGAGAAGCTCTTCCCGGTGCAGTTGCTGCGCAACGACTTCGAGCATCCGCCAGCGGCGCCGGCCACGGCGAGCGTGCTGCTCTCCCTCACCCAGCGAGAGCGGGAGGTGCTGGGGTACGTGGCGGGAGGCGCGGACAACCTGAAGATCGCCGCGCACCTGCAGATCGCCGAGCGGACGGTGAAGTCACACGTGACGCAACTCTACCGGAAGCTGGGCGCGGAGAACCGGACGCAGCTCGCGCTGAGGGCGTGCCACCTGGGGGTGCGTCCGCCTCCGGATCTGTGATCGACGCCGCGCTGGCGGAGGCGCTCTCACGCCTGGACGGGCTGCTCCTCCGCGTGTGTGACGTGGAGGAGGCTCGCGCCGAGCGGATGCGCGGTGACGCCGAGGTCGGGTGGCACGCCGTGCGGAACATGCTCCGCCCGCCGGCCGCGGAGCTGGCCTTCTCCCTGCGGCTGCCCGAGACGCCGCTGATCCGCGCGGAGGCACTCCCCGCCTTCGCGCTGCCGAGCGAGGCCCTTGGGCTCGCGCCCGTGGAGGAGGAGGTGCTCCTGGTGCTGCTCGCCGCGCACCTGGAGCCGCGTTATGGCCGCATCTACGCCGTCCTCCAGGACGACACCGCCCAGGGCTGTACCCTGGAGCGGCTGTTGCTGCTCGTCCTGGGCCGCACCCAGGAGCGTGCGAGGACGTTGCTGGAGGCCCTCTCCGAGTCCGGACGGCTCGCGGGCCCGGGGCTGGTGCGGCTCGGGCCCTGGGGAGGGGCACCCCTGGCTCGCTCCGTCGAGCTCCCGCCCGAGGTGCGGGACGCGCTCCTCGGGCTGGAGCTCCCTGCTTCCCTGGGGTGCTTCCAACTGGAGTGGCACCCGGGCAGTCCCGCGGTGTCCCGGCGGGGCTTCGCGGTGGTGCATGGCCCCGGCGAGCGGCTGGACGTGGCGCGGCGGCTCGCGGAAGAGGCCAGCACGCCCCTGGTGGTGGCCCGGTGGGGCTCCGCGCGCGAGGACATGTCCGCCGTGCGCGCGGTGTGGCGACTGGGCCTGCTGCGAGGCGCGCTGCCCGCAGTGGAGCTGGGCGGGTGCGAGGCCCCGGTGGTGCTCGCCGTGGCCGAGGAGCTGGGCCGCCTGTGCCAGACGTACGGGGGCGGCGCGCTCCTCCTGTGCGACGAGCCCCAGCCGCTGCCCGTACCTCACCACCTGGCGCCCGCCCTGTCCTTCTCCTCCCGACGCGCCCTCTGGCTGGAGGAGGCTCGGCGTCGGGGATTCTCCCTGGACGAGGCCACCGCCAGCCGGCTCGCCGCCAATCATCGCCTGGGGAGCACCGGGGTGCGCCAGGCCTTCGAGAGCGCCTCGGGCACGGATCCGGCGTCCCTCTCCGCCGCCGCGGCCCGGCTCTCCCAGGTGACGCTCCGCCACGGCTACCGCGTGGACACCTCGCGCACCTTCGCGGAGCTGGTGGTGCGCGACACCACGCGCGCCGCCCTGGAGCGGCTCGTCTTCTACGTGCGGGAGCGGGACTCCATCGCCGAGCAGCGCGGGCTGATGGAGCGCTTCCGCCTGCGCTCCGGCCCCATCGCCCTCTTCTCCGGGCGCTCGGGCACCGGCAAGACGCTCGCCGCCGAGGTGGTGGCCGGGGCCGTGGGCCGGCCGCTCCACGTGGTGGATCTGTCCCGGCTCGTCAGCAAGTACGTGGGCGAGACGGAGAAGAACATCGACGAGGTACTCTCCCGTGGCGAGCGGGCCGGCGCGGTGCTCTTCTTCGACGAGGCGGACTCCCTCTTCTCCACGCGCACCGAGGTGGGCAACGCGAACGATCGCTTCGCCAACCTGGAGGTGGGCTTCCTCCTGCAGCGGATAGAGCGGCACGACGGGCTGGTCATCCTCGCCACCAACCTGCAGACGGCCATCGACGAGGCCTTCCTGCGTCGCTTCCACGCCCGCATCGAGTTCCCCTTCCCGGAGCCCGAGGAGCGCCACCGCCTCTGGGAGTTGATGCTGCCGCCGGAGGTGCCGAGGGAAGGGCCGTTGGACCTGGGCGGGCTGGCGCAGCGCCATCGCCTCTCCGGGGGAGACATCCGCAACGCCGCTCTCAAGGCCATCTTCCTCGCGGAGCAGGAGGGGAGGGCGCTCTCACAGGCCCACCTGGAGCGAGCGGTGGCGTTGGAGCTGTACGAGCTGGGCAGGCTGTCTCGGCGCCTCGAGCAAGGGCGGCCCGCAGATGCCGGGAGCCGGTTGCGGGACTTCACCGAGGCGATCGAGGAGACGCTGGAGGCGCGGCTCCGCCAGTGCTTCCTCAAGGAGATCCACCTCATCCACGGCTCGCCCACCCGCGAGACGCTGGCGGGGCGGAGGCCCGCGCTGTCGGTGGCCCTCTACCGGATGGTGGTGTCCGCGCAGACGGGGACGCTGCGTCTGGGTTTCATCCTCTCCGCCTGGTCCCACCGCGCGGAGGAGGCGCACGAGCTGCTGGGCGTGGTGCATGGCCTGCTCAACGAGAAGCCCCTGGTGCGGCTGGAGGGCC
>QKJM01000697.1 GCA_003249315.1 Archangium sp. | reverse complement strand
CCCGCACGAAGTCATTCCCCGCGCGACAGCCCGTCTCACGCCCCTCTCCGAAGAGGCCACGCAGTTCCTCTCGGAGCTGCCATGCAAGCCCCAGGTTGCGTCCCACCCGCTCCAGCGTCTCCCGCGCCGCCGCGTCCGCCCCGCCCAGCAGGCCCCCACACCCCAGCGCGTTGCGGAAACCCTGGCGCGCCGCTCTCAGGTTGGTCGCTCGCAACACCCGCAGTACGCCCACCTGTCCCAGCGGAGCGACCGCCAGCCGCAGCTCCAGGTACCGCCCCACCGCCGTCTGCCGGCACCCCCTCAGGTAGTGCAGGCTCGCCTGCGACGCCCCCGGCAGCCCCGAGCCCAGCATCGCCTCCATCGCCAGCGCGAAGAGGTGGTCCCCCACCACCACCGCCAGATCCTCTCCCACCCGTCCCGGCGCCAGCAAGTGGTGCAGCGCCAGCCCTCCACACCTCAACCACGCCCGCTCCGTCACGTCGTCATGCACCCACAAGGCGGCGTGCAGCAGCTCCACCCCCGCGGCGAAGCGCCACACCCCCGCCGGAATCGCCGCGCTGTCTCGCCCCAGGCACCAGCCCGCCACCACCAGCGCCGCCCTCTCCCTCCCCTCCTGCCGCTGCACGCCCGCCCACATCTGCTCCCGGACCCGCATCCAATGAGTGTCCAGATGCGCCTCGTCCGGCTGCTCCAACAACTCCCGCACCGCGCCGTCCACCCTCTCCCTCACCCACCCCAGCCCGACCCGCTCCGACGGCGAAGCCGCCAGGGCCGGCGCAGCGACGGATGGGGGGGGAACCATGAGGCACTCCTGCCGGACGACGGGAACCTTCACCCGCACAGGTAGCTGCTCTGTACAGAGCTTGTCAATGGTTTGTACAACCTCTGTCCATGTTTCGTCCACCGGAGTCCCCCTGTGCGGAGGGTTCAGGGAACCGCCGCCGCTCGCCACCCGGGCGGCGAGCCGAGCCCTGGCGGAGGCGCACCCGTCGCCACCCGCGGGATGCAACCTTGGGGAGATCGGATGGGAAGGAAGTGACACCCTCTCGCTGGAGGGGGAAACCCGTCACTCTCCTCCGGGAGTATCTCCACTCAACGACAGTGAACCCGGCCTCGAAGGAGGCCCCTTTCGAAGCGGAGAGGTGGCCCCGCGGGAGGGCTTCAAACTTCTTAATGCGCGATTGGGTTGCGGCGCGCCCTCGAATCCAGACATGGAAGCGTCATGGGCCTCACGCCGCGCTTCCTGCTCTTCTTCAGCATCTCCAGTCTGGTGGTCGTCCTGGGGCACGTGTACCTCTACCGCCGACTCTTCCGGGACACGGCGAAGCACCCTCACTGGCGGCGAGTGGGCGTGGTGCTGATGGCGGTGCTGGCCACGGCGCTGCTTGGCTCGCGGGTGCTCACCCGGCTCGCGCCCTCGGAGGCGACGTTCACCTTCGCGCGGCTGGGCTGGTTCTGGATGGGGGTGGCCACGTACCTGCTGCTGGCGGTGCTGTCGCTGGGGGGAGCGCAACGGCTCTCCGGCTGGCTGGCGCGCAAGAGGGCGGCGCACCTGGCACCAGCACCGGTGTCCGAGGAGCGGCGGGAGTTCCTCGCCCGGGCGAGCGCGGGAGCGGCGCTGGTGGCCACCGGAGGCATGGCCGGCTACGGGGTGTGGCGCGCCTTCCACCCCCCGGTGGTGAACGAGGTGGCGGTGCGGCTGCCCGGGCTGCCCAAGGCGCTGGACGGCTTCACCCTCCTCCAGCTCAGCGACGTCCACGTGGGGCCCGTCATCCAGCGACGCTTCATGGATGAGCTGGTGGCCCGGTGCAACGGGCTGAAGGCGGACCTGGTGTGCATCACCGGGGACCTGGTGGACGGCAGCGTGACGGAGCTGGGGCCCGCGGTGGGCGCGCTCTCCAACCTTCAGTCCCGGTACGGCACGTACTTCGTCACCGGCAACCACGAGTACTACTCGGGAGACGAGGAGTGGGCCGAGGCGCTCGAGCGCATGGGGGTGAGGGTGCTGCGCAACCGCCACGCGCGCATCGGCGAGCCGGGGGCCTCCTTCGACCTGGTGGGAGTGGACGACTGGTCGGCGCACCGCTCGGGCTACCCGCGCCAGCGCAGCTATGACCTGACGGCGGCCACGGCGGGGAGGGACGTGGAGCGCGCGGCGGTGCTGCTGGCACACCAGCCCACCAACTGGCGCGAGGCGGCCAGGACTGGCATGGGCCTGCAACTCTCAGGACACACCCACGGCGGACAATTCTTCCCCTTCAACCTGGCCGTGGCCGCCATCTGGGAGCACGACGCGGGGCTCTTCAGCGAAGGCAACAGCCATCTTTATGTCAGCCGTGGCACTGGCTTCTGGGGCCCTCCCCTGCGCGTGGCCGCTCCGCCCGAAATCGTCCGGGTGACGCTGCTCGCGTGACGCCCGGGCCGCGAAGAGTAGGATGCCCTCCACATGCACAAGGCAGCAGCGAAGCGGGAGATAAAGCAGGAGCGTGCGGCGCGCACGCGAGTGGAAATCATGGAGGCCGCCATCACCCTGTTCGCGCGCCGGGGAATCCTCGCGACGACGATGGCGGAGCTGGCCAGGGCCATCCGGATGACGCCAGGAGCACTCTACTGGCACTTCCCCACCAAGGAGGATCTGCTGCTGGCGGCCATCGACGAGCTGCACCAGCGCTACCTCAACGAGTTCCAGGACGTGGCGCCCGAGCTGCGCAAGCGGAGCGCGCGCGAGCAGCTCATGGCCTTCATGGAGCGCACGCAGCAGTTCCTCCGCTACCACCGGGAGTACGGCATCTTCTTCGGGATGGTGTCGGCGGAGTCGGCGCACGAGAACGACCGGGTGGCCGAGGCGCTGCGCGAGAAGCTGGGGCTGTACGTGCTCATGGGCGCGGCCATCGTCCGCTACGGGCAGGAGAAGACGAAGGAGTTCCGCACGGACGTGGACCCGCATGTGGCCGCGCACGGCCTCATCGGGGCCTTCATGGGCGTGCTCGTACACCAGCACCTGTTCCGCGACACGCTGTCGTATGATCCCGTCCTCTCGGTCCTCGAGAAGCTGATGGTGGACGGGGTGACGAAGCGCTGAGCAAATGGTGGCTGGTGGACGTGCCACCGGACATCAACGCGCACTCGTGGACAACGGGGCGGAAGAAGCTGGCACGCTACGACGGAAAGTGTTTGGATTGACCCCTATGGCGCGCGCCCTGCTGCTTTCGCTGCTCGTGCGGCAGCATCTCGCATTGAAGGAAAAGTTTCGCGCTCGCTACCCCCACTGCTGGCTGGTGTGGGAAGCGGGGGTGTGGAACGTTCCGGAGAGCAGCGAGCAGAACCACAGCGCCACCCGCCTGCCCACCGACGAGTTGCACGACTGTCTGCCCGCCGGGGACGCCATGTGCTTCGAACTCGTCCCCGGTACCCGGCGCGACGTGCTGTCACTCGGTCGCTCCTCGCACAACGTGCTCGTCATCAACGACGCCACCGTGTCCCGAGAGCAACTGCTGCTGAGACACCTGCCGGAGGGAGGCTGGCAGGTGGAGGCGCTGCCCCAGGGAGCGGCGGCGCTGCTCAGCGGAAAGAGGCTCCGCCCCGGGCTGCCCACCCCGCTCGAGCCCGGCATGCAGCTCCAGCTCGGAGACGTGCGGCTCACCTTCCACGACGCGGATGGCTTCCACTCCCGGATGAGTCACACGGCCGCCCTGGTGCTGGCGCATCAACGCCGCAACGAGAAGGCCCCGGGCTGAGCCTGGTGCCCCTCCTCTAGCGGACGGTGCCCAGGCTGGGGGAGCGCGGCTGGGGCGCGGTGGCCGCGTAGACGGCGCCCCCGGCCAGCAACACCACCGCCCCCGCCCCCGCCCACACCCACCACTTCTCCATCAGGTGCTCGCCCGGCTCCGACACCCCGCTCTTCTCCGGCCCGGTGGTGCCCGGCGGATGTCTCCACTCGCCCTCCTCCGCCCGGCGCGCGGCCACCGCCTCCGCCTGCTCCTTCAGCGCCGTGGCCTTCGCCCGCTCCCGCTCCACCTGCTCCCGGGCCAGGCGCCGCTGCTTCTCCCGGCGCGCCGCCTCATCCATCTCCGCGATCAGCTCGTTCACCAGCCCCGCATTGGGCGGCTCCGTCTCCGACAGCGCCAGGTAGCGCCGGTAGAAGAAGGCGGCCCGCTCGACGTTGCCGAGCTGCCGATGACACTGGGCGATGTTGAAGAGGAAGCCCGGCAGCGGCACCAGTCGGTACGCCTCGCTGTAGGCGTCCAGCGCCTGCTGGAACTCCGCCAGGTCGTAGGCCAGATTGCCCTCGGAGAACCGCGCCCGGGCCTGCGCCTCCACCGCCGCGGAGGGCTCCTTCCCTGCGCCACTCGCCTGCAACGGTGCCACCGCGAGCACCCCGGCCAGCAGCACCGCCACCACCTGGTACTCAGCGAGCGAACGGATCAATGACGGCATCTCGCATCCCTGCCTTGTTTCTTCTCGGGACGACGGTACGCACGGGCGCCGGGGAGACCTCCCCGCGCGGGGGCTCGGCCACCGGGATGAGCGGAAGCTCGAGGACCGCGTCCGCGTCCAACCGCACCTCGCGCTCCAACGACAGGTGTCCGGCCAGCTCCACCCGCAGGCCCAGGGGCACGTCCCTCCTGGGCAGCTCCCGCACCAGCGGCGTCACCCCGAGCGTCTCGCCGGTATCGGCGCGCAGCACCCGCGCCCCCGCGGGCACCGAGCGCACGGTGAGGACGACGGGCGCTGGCACCTCGACCAC
>QKJM01000379.1 GCA_003249315.1 Archangium sp. | reverse complement strand
GCTAGGGGAGGAAGGGCCGAGGAGGCTGAAGAAGATGCTCGACGTGGGAGACTTCGGCCCGGACTTCACGGGAACCGATTGCCAGGGACGCCCCTTCTCGCTCTCCGCGCTGAGAGGAAGGCGCGTCGTGCTCTTCTTCTTTCCCAAGGCCTTCACCATCGGCTGCGTCGTGGAGAACCGCGCCTTCCGGGACAACCACGAGCGCATCCGGGAGCTCGGAGGGGAGCTGGTGGGCGTCTCCGTGGACACGGTGAAGACGCAGTGCGAGTTCGCCGCCCGGGAGAACATCCACTTCACCCTGCTCGGTGACGAGGAGCGCACCATCAGCAAGCAGTACGACGTGCTCTGGCCGGTGCTGAACATCGACCGGCGCGTCACCTACATCATCGACCCACTCGGCATCATCGAGTCCGTCATCCGCCACGAAGTGCGCGTCTACCGGCACCTCGATGACGTGCTGCGCTACCTGCAAGAGTACCCGATGGAGGAGCTCCGGCCCGGATAGAGCACCGGGTGGCAGCGGTGCCACGGGACGGGCCGGGGAAGCCGGGGGCCGGCCCCGAAATTCCGTGTGAAAATCCATCCTTTAACTTCTGGCCCGCTCCGGGGTTTGAAGAGGGCGTGAAGGCCCTGTCGACAGCCCCGACCCTGGCGGAGGAGACCACCGCCCCCGAGCCGAGCGACGAGGCGTTGTGCCACGCCTTCCTGGCCGGGGACGAGGCGGCCTTCGGCACGCTGGTGGAGCGACACCGGGCGCTGGTCTTCGCGCTGGTGCGGCGCTACACGACCCGGCCCGAGGACGCGGCGGATCTGGCCCAGCAGGCCTTCCTGCGGGCCCTCGAAGCCTCGCGCCGTGTCCTCTCCCGCTGGAACCCCACGGGCCCCGCCCCCTTCCGGGCCTGGCTGGTGCGCATCGCGCTGAACCTGGGAAAGAACCATGCACGCCAGGGCTCTCGCTGGCGCCGGGTGGAGCTGGTGGAGGTGTCGGACGCGGCGGCCTCGAGCGAGTCCGCGCAGGAGGCGCTGGAGCGAGTCGAGCAGGAGCGACGCGTCCGGGCAGAGGTGCTCGACCTGCCTCGGCGCCAGCGGGAGGTGCTGACGCTCCGGGTGGATGGCGGACTGAGCTTCCGGGACATCGCCGAGACGCTCGGCATCTCCGAGACGAACGCGAAGGTGAACTTCCATCACGCCGTGAAGCGCCTGCGGGCGCGGGTGGCGGACACGCCCCAGGAGGGCCGCTGATGGCCGCATGCCAGGAATACGACGAGCTGCTCACGCTCCATGCCGCGGAGGCGCTGGAAACCGAGGAGGAGGCGCGGGTGCGCACCCACCTGGAGTCCTGCGCGGCGTGCCGGGCCGAGGCCGAGGCCCACCACCAGGTGCTCGAACGAGTGGCCCTGCCGCCCCCCTCCCCGCGCGAGCAGGCCCTGCTGGCGGCGATGCCCCGGACGGTGGAGGGAGCCTGGCGAAGAGCCCAGGTGACGTCCGCGGCGCGGATGCGGACCACCGGAGCCCTGCTGGCGGCGGCGGCCGTGGTGCTGCTGTCCCTGGGAGTGGTGGTTCAGCGCCCCCTGGGCACGCGCGCTCCGGCGTCGACGGACGAGGTGCTGCCCGCCGAGGAATCGCTCTCCGAGCTGGAGACGTGGGCAATGGAGGATCCGCTGGCCGATGCACTCGCCGCGGCCGACGAGAGTGTGGAGTCGCTCGTGGACGACGCCGAAGGGCCCGCCTCCGAGCTGGAAGAGTTCCTGTCGTACCCCTACCTGGGAGAGTCGCTATGAAGAACCCGATCCGAATGGCCGTGTTGACCCTGTCCCTGCTCCCCGTGCTGGCGCTGGCCGCGCCTCCAGATGCCCCTTCCCCGGAGCGCGCCGAGCGCATGGAGAAGCGGGTGCGGATGATGCGGGTGGTGGGACTGGCCGAGGCGCTGGAGCTGGAGCCGGAGCAGGCGCTGAAGCTGGCGGACACGATGCGACAGTTCGACGAGCGGCGTCGCCCGCTGCGCCAGCAGGTGCGCGAGTCGGCGAAGGTGCTGAAGCAGGCGGCGTCGGGGGATGCGTCGGTGCAGTCGCAGGTGGACCAGGCGGTGCAGCGCGCGTTCGACGCCCGGGCACAGCTGGCCTCGCTCGACAAGGAGATGTACCAGACGCTGGCGAAGGACCTGCCGCCTCAGCAGAAGGCCCGGCTCGCGCTCTTCCTCGCCCGCAACCAGGGCAGGATGAAGAAGATGGCGAAGGGGATGGAGCACGAGGGCCGGCGCGAGCGGAGGCAGCACCAGCGCATGCGGAGGATGCAGGGCGCTGGTGGAGCGCAGGACTGAGCGTCCTGCCCTCGCGTCACACGCGCACCAGCAGGGCGAGCTGGTGCGCGCCGATGCCGATGCCGAAGAGGACGAGGTACTTCGTGCGCAGCTCGCGGTAGTAGCGCGCCAGGGTGACCGGCACCGAGGCGAACACCACGTTGCCGCAGTCCTCCAGCGTGTGCAGGTACTCACGCGGGCGGATCGCATCCTTCCAGTGGTCGATCAGCTTCCGCGTGGCCTGGTGGCCCACGAAGGTGATGTCGTCCCCCGTCAGGCCATGCTTCTGGAGCAGCCGGTGGACGAGTCGCGGAGGCCCTTCCATGCCCGTCTGGAAGAAGGCGTCCATCCCCCGGGAGGGCTCGAGCCCATACACCGGCTTGTCGAAGCCAGCCTCGGGGCGAGGGCGCATGGTCATCGCCCCATACTCGTTGCTGAAGGTGTCCGCGGCGTAGTCCACCAGGACGAGCCGCTCCCCGGGGCCGAGTACGGCCGCGCCGGCACCGTCCCCGATTCCGAAGGCGTGCCCCTGGGAATAGTCGAGGTTGCGCGTCCACCCGACGCCCACCGACACCAGCGCCCGCTGCGAGTGCCCGGCCAGCAAGGCCTCCCAGGCCAGCACCGCTCCCATGACGAAGTTGGCGAACTCCGCCTGCACGGGCACCACCAGCGCCTGCGGGCCCAGTCCCAACTCCCGATGCACCTGGTAGAGGCCGTTGGGGCTGATGAACTCGGACACGGACAGGTAGCCGTAGAGCCGGTCCACCTGCTCCGGCCGCACACCCGCGTCCTCCAGGGCCGCTCGCCCCGCTCTCGCGGTGAGGGTCGCGAGCGATTCCTCCGGCCCCAGGCACCGGTGCTCCCGGTTTCCGTAGAAGAGCGAGGCCTCGGTCACGCCCTGGGCCCGCGCCGCCTCGCGAATCCTCTCGAAGAGGGGATCGTCACTGGTGCGGATCCGCTCCGGCAACGCCGCGCCGAAGCCCAGGAAGGAAATCGAGGGATGCGTCATCAGCTCGGCTCCAACCACTACTGCTTGAGAAAGTCCACCACGCCGTAGGCCATGTAATAGCGAGCGCCGAACTCCTGGTAGAACTGGTTGGCCACCGACGCGTCGTGGATGATGAGCATGTTCTCGTCGTTGGTCTGGTCTCCGTTGGTGCTCCAGTTCACCGAGCCGGTGACCACGAAGGGGTCGCTCGCCGAATCCACGTCGACGATGAGGTACTTGTGGTGCAGCAGCATGTCCTCGCCGTCGAAGGCGACGGGGGCGGGGTTGGCCCAGCGCACGCTGAAGGTGGGATCCGGTGAGGACTCGCGGCCGGTCATGTCCAGCGAGGCGGACCAGTACGGATTCCAGAAGCCACTGTCGAACACGCCCTGCAGCTTGAAGCCGGTGGGCGAGCCCACCAGCTCCGTCTTCGAGCCCTCCCACAGGAACTTGAAGGCGTCGGTGAGCGCCTGGTCGGAGAAGGCATAGATGCAGAAGTGCGCGCTGAGCTGGGCCTCGGTCTCCACCGCGGTGGTCAACCGGCTCATGGCGCCCTCATTGGGAGAGAAGTAGACCTCCACCACGCGCCCGCCCACCAGCACCTGATGCACCCCGCTGTCGACCTTGCGGCTGTGGAAGTTGGACGCGGCGATGTCCGGCGCCCCCGAGGGACTGCCCCACATCTCGTCGAACTCCGCCTTGAAGGCCGCGGCCAGCGAGGACGAGCGCAGCTCCACCGCGTGGTTGGTGTGGCCCGAGAGGATGCCAGCCGCCTGGTTCGCCTCCGAGCCGTAGGTGTCACGGATGGTCATGTTCCAGCTCCCCGTCCACACCCACGTCCCGTCGACGATGGCGAACTTGTTGTGCATCTGATCGCCCGGCGAGTAGTAGCTGTTCGTCCCGTTGCTGGCGGACTTGAGCTCGGCGTCGGCCACCAGGTAGCCCGTGGTGCTGGTGCTGCCCACCAACACCGTCACGTAGGGCAGCCCGTCGGGCGTGGCCGGCAGACCGTAGCTGGCGCGGAAGACCGGATCCTCCACCGCGAAGATGGGCGAGTCGGCGAGCACGCGGGCGTCATCCGCCGTGCCCATCACCCCGTCCAACCCACGCACCAGCCGCTCGTAGTGGGCGCGCGCCTGCTTGTAGCTGTAGTCCTCGGTGACGCCGTCGTCCTTGAGCGGGTCCTTCCCGTCCGCGACGAGGCGCACCTTCACCCCCTGGCTCGCCCGCTCCAGCAGCGCGTCCACCACCAGGGGCAGGTTCAGCTCGTAGGTGGCCAGCTCCACGGTGGAGGTGGCGGTGCGGATGCGCTCGGCGAGCCTCTTCTCCAGGTTGACGTTGTAGTTGGCGGCATTGCCCGGAGTGGCCCCCTGGGTGAGGGCCTGGCGAAGGAAGTAGACGTTGATGGCGCCATCGTCGGTGCTCACCGTGTCGAGGTGCTCCGGGGCCAGCTCGTCGGTGG
>QKJM01000435.1 GCA_003249315.1 Archangium sp. | reverse complement strand
GGAGGGCGGATACACCGGATGAATTTCAGACTTCATGTCCTTCGACTCCTGCGCCTTGCCCCCTCCCCGGGGGAGGGAGGTCTGGCGTTCTAGGGGTAGGTTGGCGCTTATAACGGCGCGCCGGGCCGGGCACAAGAGCCGCACCACTCCGCCCGGGCTCAGTGCGACCCGGAGCCGGAGCCCTCCAGCCGGTCCACCCGCTTCTTCAGCGCCGGATCATCGGGCACATCCGCGCCTAGGTGGAGGTAGGACAGATGGTGGGTGCGCTCGAGCCCCTGCTCGCTCCCCCCAGCCTCCAGCACGAGCTGCTTGCGCCGGTTCTCCAGGCTGGCCAGGGACGCCTCCAGGGACCGCCGAGCCGACGCATCCTGGGTGGCCTCCAGGCGCGCCTTCGCCCGCTGGATGTTGTCCTCCACGATCTTCAGTCCGGATCGGGCCCGCTCCGACTGGGAGAGGTCCACGAAGGGCCCCTTGCCCCCCACGGTGAGCTCCAGTCGGGCCAACTGCTTGCCGCGCTCGCCAGGGGGGATGAGGGAGGCGAAGTCCTGACGCTGGGCCATGCCCATACCCCGGCCCTCGTGCGACTGGACGATGAAGTCCGCGGCCGTGCCCACCTCCTTGGACAGCTCGAGGGCGTCCTCGTAGGGGATCGCGGCGAGCACCACCACCACGTCCACCTTCTCCTTCTCCCGAAGGCGACGGGACTCGGCGAGGGCCGCCGGCACGGGGGCCTTGCCCACCACGCCCTTCTGCCCGACCACCGCTCCCTCGGGAGAGAGCCCCACCACGCCGAACTTCACCCCGCCCACCGTCAACACGGTGGAGGGAGCGAAGAGCGACTTGCCCCGCGCGTCCACCAGGTTGGCGGACAGCAGCTTCAGCTTCGCCTCCTTCGTGGCCAGGGAGAGAAAGGCCGTCCCGAGCGTCAGGTCGCGCGCGCCCACGGCCATGGCCGAGGTGCCCAGCGCGTCCATCTGCTCCAGCAGCAACTCCGCGCGCGCCTTCTCGCGAGGGTCGCCCCCAGGGGTCATGGATTTGAAGAGCGCATTGCCTGCATCCAGCACCAGCACCGGCACTCCCTTCGCGCGCTCCCGCGAGAGGGCCGTCTTTCGTCTGGCCAGACCGCCAGACGGGTTGTGGCGTCAACCACAGGGGGCGATCTCGCCCCCATTGTCTCCGGTGAAGAGGAGCACCACCTTCTTCGGCGCCGCGCTCGCCGCCATGAGCGGGGTGAGCAGCAGCGCGAGCAACGCGAACAGCGCCGGACGCATTCTCATTTCTTCCCCTTCTTCTTCTCTGCCTTGTCCAGCTCCTCCAGCCGGGCCTTGGCGGTCTTCGCCGCGTCCGACTTCGGGTGGCTCTTCACCAGCTCCTCGAGCGCCAGCCGCGACTCCTCCTTCATCTTCAGCTTCTTGAAGCAGTCCGAGGAGCGCAGGTACGCATCGGGCAGGGAGGCCGTCTTCGGGTACTCCTGCAGCACCTTGCCGTACTCGAAGAGGGCCTCGCGGCACTTGTCCTCCGCGAAGTACGTCTCTCCCAGCCCGAAGTGGGCCTCGCCGGCCATCGCGTCCTTGGGCCACTTCTTGAGGAACTCGGCGTAGAGCTGACGCGCCAGCGGCACCTCACCGCCCTTGGACTTCTCCCTCGCCAGCGCCAGGAAGGCCTTCTTGTCCGTGGGACGCGCGAGCGTCTCGGCCTTCTTCCGCGCCTCGGCCTCCTTCACGGCGTCCTCGCCCTTGAGCGCCAGCAGCCGCTTCTGCGTGTCCTCGTCCACCCGGGCGAGCGCCGTCTCCAACTCACCAATCCGGTGCTGGTACGTCTCCACCTGGCCTCGGAGCTGGGCCAGATCCTCCACCGTCTTCTGGAGCTGCACGCCGATGTCCGCTCCCGTGCGCCGCGCGGCCTTGTCCAGTCCCTCCAGGGCCCGGGTGACCTCGACGATCTTCTCGTCGATGCGCGGCAGCGTGGAGGCGAGCTGCTCGCGCGTCTGGCGCAACTCCTCCTCGAGCTGGGCCGTCCGGGCATCGAGCTTCTCCATCCTGGACTCCAGCGTCCGCCCGCGATCCGCGGGGTAGAAGCAACCGGAGAGCGCCAGGGGCAGGGCGATCAAAGCAAGCCTTCGCATGGGGGCGCATCTTACAGGCCCGGGGCCCGAGCCGGGCGCGCTTCTTCACCTCCCAAGACGGCCCGCCTGCCCGTCAACGAGGCGAAACCGGCCCGGAGGCCTTCTCCACCCGCTCGACGGCGCGCGCGCAGGCCACCTGGAGCCGGGCGTTGTTGAGGAAGAAGGGCGTGGCGCGGGCCCTCCCCTGCTCCAGCGAGCGCAGGGCACGCCGGTACTCCCCGGCGGCCTCGCCGCGAGCGCCTCGCTGCTCCAGCAACATGCCCAGCAGGTAGCGCGCCGCGGCCAGATCCGGATCCAACGAGAGACAGCGCCGCAGCGCCTCCGTCGTCCGGGGCGACTCCCCACCGGAGGCAGCCCACTCCAGCACCTGGGCGAAGAGGGCATCCGCCTCGAGAATCCCCTCCGCGAGCCGCTCCGTCCGGACCTCCCTCTCCGCCCGTGCGGGAGGGACCGGAGCGACCTCGGCGGACTCCCCCTGGGAGCGTGCATAGAAGAAGGCCTGCTCGTGACGCACGGTGCGCAGGCCCGGCGGCGTGTTCAGCAGCGGCTCGGCGGCGGAGAGCATCAGCATGCCCTCGGGAGCGAGTCGTTCGGCCAACGACTCCACCACCCGCGAGAAGGACTTGGGGGTGAAGTAGATGAGGACGTTGCGGCAGACGATGACGTCGAAGCCCTGTCCCTCGGCCGCCGTCGGGTAGGGCTGGTCCATCAGATTGTGGACGAGGAAGCGCGCCTGCCCGCGCAGCGACGCCACCAGGGAGGAACGCTCCCCGGGCGCGGAGGTGAACCAGCGCTCGCGCAGCGACACGGGCACCCGCTGCAACTGCTCCGCGGAGAAGCTCAGCTCACGTGCCCGGGCGATGGCCGACTCGGAGATATCCGTGCCCAGCACGGTGCTGGAGGGATCCGCCCCTGACTCGGCCAGCAGCACCAGCAGCGAGGCCACCTCCTCCCCGGTGGCACAGCCGGCGCTCCACACCCGCAGCGGCCGCCGCATCCGCTCCCTCATCGGCTCCAGCACCTGCTCCCGCAGCGCACGCAACTGCGACTCGTCCCGAAAGAGCTCCGTCCTCTGGACGAGGATGGCATCGATGAGCCCGGCCAGCTCGGAGGCGCCCTCCGGTGACTGCAGGTACCACAGGGACGGCGGACCTCCCCGCCGCGCCGCCAGCTTCTCGTCCAGCCGCTGGCACTGCAGGTCGCTCAAGGCCATGCCCGTCCGCCTCGCCACGAGTTCGTGGACGGAGCCGGACTTCGGCTGAGGCGCGAGGACCGCCACCCGCGTGCCTCAGCGTCCCGCGGAGGGGGACTCACCGCGGACGATCCGCGCCAGCGTGGCCGCGATGTCGTCCCCGTGGACGAGGTGCTCCACCGCCCTGCGCGCCACCGACGCCCCTGGCATTCCGAACACCACGCAGGACTCCTCGCTCTGGGCCAGCGTCAGACCTCCGGCCTGCCGGATGGCGAGCAACCCATCCGCCCCGTCCTCGCCCATACCGGTGAGCACGAGCCCCAGCGCGCGCCGCCCGTACGCCTTGGCCGCGCTCTCCAGCAGCACCGTCCCCGACGGCATGTGCCCGTCCCGCTCCACCCCCGGCATCAGCGCCACCTTCCCCCTCTGCGCTATCGCCAGGTGCTGACCCGGCGGGGCGATCAGCACGTTGCCCGGCAGCAGCGCCTCTCCATCCTTCGCCAGCCGTACCTTCAGCTTCGAGGCGTTGGCCAGCCACCCCGCCAGCGACTCGGAGAAGGCCGCGTTGATGTGCTGGACGATCGCGATGGGCAGGGGGAAGTCCGCCGGCAGCTCCGACAGCATCCGGAAGAGCACCTGCGGCCCCCCGGTGGAGCTGGCCACCACCAGCACCCCATAGGGCATGCCTATCGGCGCCGGCGTCCCGTGGGGCGTCAGCGGCGCCCGCCGCTGGCTGCTGCGGATGTGCCGGATGACCCTCACCGACGCCAGCAGCTTCACCTCCCGCGACAGGTTCCACGCCTCCAGCCCCGCATCGATGGAGGGCTTGATCTGCAGCGCCAGCGCCCCCAGCTCCAGTGCCCGGCACGTCAGCTCCGGCGCCTGCTGCCGTGGATCCGCCGTCAGCATCAGGATGGGCGTGGGCACCTCGGCCATGATGTGTTCCACGGCCGTCAGCCCGTCCATCACCGGCATCTCCACGTCCATGGTGATGACCTGCGGACGCAGCTCTCGCGCGGCCTTGAGCGCCTCCTGTCCGTTGGCGCACATCCCCACTACCTCGAGATCCGGATCCCGACTCAGCGCTTCCCGGATGAGCTGTCGGCAGATGTGCGAGTCGTCGACGACCAGCACCGACACTTTATTGCCCATGTGGCTTCCATACCCCTTGCGCGGCCCGCGCAGTATACCCAATGCACGCGCTCTGCCGTCCGGGCTCTCGTCAGCCCAACAACCGGCCCACCACGTCCACCAGATCCTGACGCACCAGGTCACCCTTCGTGATGTAACCGTCCGCCCCGGCCGCCAGACCTCGCTGCCTGTCCTCCTCTCCTCCACGGGTGGTGAGGATGACGACCGGGAGGGTCTTGTGGACGGGGTGGCTCTTGACGCGACGCGTCAGCTCCAACCCATCCACGCGTGGCATCTCCAGATCGGAGACGAC
>QKJM01000169.1 GCA_003249315.1 Archangium sp. | reverse complement strand
GCGAAGCCCTGGCCGCGCTGAGCGCAGGTCGCCCTCACCCCGCGCTCTCGTGGGACCACGCCCGCGCGCGCGCCGGGGTCGCCTTTGTCTTTCCCGGCCACGGGGGCCAGTGGCCCGCGATGGGCCGGCAGCTCCTCGACGAGGTGCCCGCCTTCGCCGAGGCGGTCGCGGCCTGTGATGCGGCGCTCCATCCCCTCACGGGGTGGTCGGTCCGAGACGTGCTTCGGGGGGAACAGAGCTCCCTCGACCTGGGGCGCTTCGACGTCGCGCAGTGCGCGAACTTCGCCATGGGCATCGGCCTGGTCGCCGCGCTCAGGGAGCTGGGAGTCGTCCCGGACGCCATCGTGGGGCACAGCCTCGGCGAAATGACCGCCGCGGTGGCGGCCGGAGCAGTCTCGTTGGAGCACGGCGCTCGCACCATCACCGCCTGCGCGCGGCTGATTTTGAAGTTCCCCCACGAAGGGGGGATGCTCTTCGTGAACCTCCCTGCGGCCGAGGTCGAGGCCTTGGTGAGGCCCTTGCCGGGGCTCTATGTCGGGACCGTGGAGGGCCCTGCTTCGACGGTGGCCTCCGGGGACGTCTCCTCGATCCTCCTCCTGGAGAAGCAACTCGAAGAGCGGGGCGTCTTCCACCGGCGGGTCAAGATCGGGGGCGCACCTCACAGCCCCCACATGGAATCGCTGGTGCCCGGCCTGCGGGATGCCATGAGCGGGATGGTCGCACGGCCCACCGCGTTTCCGATGATCTCCTCGATCACCGGCGAGCGCGTCGAAGGCAGCGACCTGGGCGTGGAGTACTGGTGCAGCAATCTCCGCTCTCAGGTCCGCTTCGACAAGGCGGTGCGCACCCTCCTGGCCGAAGGCATGGACACCTTCGTGGAACTCGGGCCCCATCCGCTGCTGACCACATCGATCGAGTCGGGGTGCGCTGCCGAGGGCGTGTCGGGGGTGTCCGCGTTCGGGGTCCTGCGCCGAGATGACGGTGGTCTTCGACGCCTGCAGCAGACGCTGAGCACGCTCCACAACGGTGGACACGAGGTGCCCTGGGCGTCGCTGTTCGGCGACCCGCGCGGTGAACTCGTGGCTCTGCCGGCCTACGTCTTTCCGCGAGAGCGGCTCGAGCTAGACCCTCCGTCCGACCCGCCGCCACAGGGCGCGGCCTCCGAGAGCGCGGAGGCCTCGGAGCCCAAGGAGCACCTCGCCGCCCTGTCTCCGGAGGCGCGCATCGCGCAGGTCGAAAAGATTCTGCGTGAGGAGATGGCGGCCGTGCTGGGCCTGAGCGATTCCGATGCTGTCGACGGCAGCGCGCAGATTGACGCCCTGGGCTTCGACTCGCTGAAGGTGCTGGACCTCAAGAACCGCGTGTCGAAGAGGGTGGGGCTGCGCCTCCCACTGCAATTCCTCTACGACTTCCCGACGCTGCCGCAGGCCACACACGCGCTCGCGGAGCGGATCGCTCCACGCAAGCAGGCGAAGCGCAAGCTCTCGGAACTCCTCGCTCGCGAGCCCTCTCATCAGGCACGCATCGACCTCGTGCTCGCGCCTCTTCGAGCCCAGGTGTGCCTGGCTCTGGGGCGCGACGAGATCGACCTCCACCAGTCACTGCAGCAGATGGGCATCGACGACGTCCTCGGCGCCGAGCTCTGCCTCCGGGTCCAGCGAGAGACGGGTCTGCGCGTGTTCCCTCGAGAAATCGTCGAGCGGGACACGCTCTACGAACTCGCCTCTCACGTCGCGACGGTCTACGGCCCCTACCGCTCCCCCGAAGCCTCCGTGAGCCTGGACGAGCTCGATACGCGCATCACCTCTCCGTATCACGTCTGGCCGGTCGAGGAGCAGGTGCCGGTCTCGGACCAGAAGGTGGTCTTCATCCTGTCCCCTCCGCGCTCCGGCTCGACCCTGCTGCGGGTGATGCTCGCCGGTCACTCCGAGCTGTTCTCCCCTCAGGAGCTCTACCTCGCTCCTTTCGAGACGATGCGGGAATACGATGACTACCTCCGCGGCACCGTGCTGAACATGGGGCTGGTCGGGGCGATCGCGGAGGTCATCTCTCGCACGGGCTCGTGGAACCTCTATCGGCAGTGGGGGCGGGAGGCGACGCCCACCGCGGAGGTCTACGCCTTCTTCCGTGAGCGCATTGGCGAGAGGACCTTGGTGGACAAGAGCCCTCTGTTCTTCCCGCCGCTCTCGGTGCTCAGGCGCCTGGCGCGGAGCTACCCGAATGCCCACTTCATCCACCTCATCCGGCACCCGGTCTCCTGCATCGGCTCCTATATCGAGGAACGCTTTCAGGGCATCTTCAAGGAGACGGTGGACATCGATCCGTATGACTCCGCGGAGTGGTGCTGGACTCGGGTCCACGAGGGGATTGACGAGTTCGCGGATGAAATCTCATCACGTCGCTTGACGCAGGTCTTCTTCGAGGATCTCGCGGAGGACCCCGAGCGGGTCATGCGTCGGCTCTGTCCCGCGCTGGGAATCGATTTCGAGCCCGCTTTGCTGCAGCCTTACACGGGCCACCGGATGGTCGCGGGCGGCTTCCAGGTGGGAGATCCCAATTTCACCCGACACAAGCGGATCGTCGCGGACAAGTCCGAGGCGTGGCGAAAGGTCGTCCTCCCCCGTCCGTTGCAGGAGCCCACGCTCGAGGTGGCTCAGCGGTTCGGCTACGACACGCAGGCGTTGCGCCCGGGAGGCAAGGCTACGTCGCGGCCCTCGTCCGTGCGGTCCGACGCGGCGATGGGAGGCATTGGCATGGAGAGCGACATCCACCTGCCGGCGGATATCGTGCCTTCGATCTCCTACACGCCCAGGATGGACCCGCCGCGCTCGGTGCTGCTGACCGGCGCGACCGGCTTCTTGGGCGCGTTCCTGCTCGACGAGCTGATGACCCGGACCGATGCGAAGGTCTATTGCCTGGTGCGCGCAAAGGACGCCGGCCAGGCGCTGGAGCGTCTCCGCGACAACCTCGGCAGCTATCACCTCTGGAGCGACGCGTACGCGGACCGCATCGTCCCCATCCTCGGCGATCTGGGGCTGCCGGACATGGGGCTCTCCGACGCCGCGCGGGCGGACCTCGCCGCACGGGTGGACGCCATCTACCACTGCGCGGCGCGCGTCTCGTGGCTGCTGCCCTACAGCCATCTTCGCGACGTCAACGTCGGTGGGCTCATCCAGATCCTGCGCCTGGCGTGCCTCGGAGATACGCTGCCGGTGCATTACGTCTCCTCGCTCGGGACCGCGTTCATGCGGCCCTTCGAGTACCGCGACATGGTGGAGTGGGTGACGCGGACTTCCGGCCTGGGCACGGAGAGCATCCTGGAGCTCCCTCTCGGGTACATCGAGAGCAAGTGGGTCAACATGCACATCGTCCAGGAGGCCCGCGAGCGCGGCATTCCGGTCAGCGTCTACGCTCCGGGCCTGATCGGTGGCCACTCCGTCAGCGGCGCGGACTCCCTCTCCGAGAGTCAATTCTTGCACGCGCTCATCAAAGGCTCGGCGCAAATGGGCGGGTTTCCCGACGCTGAGGGCTGGCGATTCATCCCGGTGGATGAGGCGGCCAGGCGCATCATCGGCTGTTCGCTCTCTCCCGATTCCCACAACCAGGACCTCTATCTCGACAGCACCTCGCTCATTGATCCAGGGGCGATGGTGGAGGTGCTGCGCTCCCACGGATATGACGTGAAGCAGCTCCCCTTCGCCGTCTGGCGTCAGAAGGTGCTCGACCTGGCGGACACCCACGACACGGCCAACGCGCTCTTCGGGTTCACGGACGTCATCTATGCTTTCACCCCCTTGAGATTCATGGGGCAGAGGTTGCAGATGGACTGGTTCTTGAGGAACGAGGGCGCTTCCCCGGCGCTCAAGAAGCTCCTGGGAGATCAGGCGTTCGTGAATCACGAGCTGCTGCAGCGCCTCGTGGGCTACTACGTGCGCGTCGGCGCCATGCCTCCGTCCGTACGAACCCCCTGAAGGCCCCTGAAGGTGGGGGGACAGGCTCGATGAAGCCCTGGGAGGACGGGCTATCCTCGTTTCCGTTCAGACGGGGCGGGGCCCCCCCCAGCCAGCCACCGAGAAGGGGTACGAGGGAGTCAGTCGGAGCTGGCCGGGAGCGTGACAGTGCCGGGTTGCTCGATGGCCGCGAGCGTGGCGCGTAGCAGGTAGGCGCCCGGGTCTTCTACCAGAGGGGCGGACTTCTCCTGGCGCACCGCGAGACGGTGCTTGAGTGCCGCGGCTGCGTGCATCGTCCTCCCCGCGCGCTGCGCCTCGGCCAGGTAGCGCACCGCGAAGGCCTTCATCGCCTCCGGGAACGGCCTCGAGCCCGCTTGTCGGCCCGCTCGCAGTCGCTGCACCTCCTGCCTGAACTGCTCCAACTCCTTCTCCATGTGCTCCCTCCAGGTTTGTGGCCCAGAGGTCCCATGGAACGGCTCACCTCGTCACGACGGGGTCCAGCGAGCAGTTACGCTGCAGCACCTGGCGCACCTGGAGTGACAGCCCGGTGAAGGACTTGCGCATGTCCACCGGCCGGATGCACAGGTGGATGCGTACCGCGGCGGGCAGCGTCAGCATGCGGCCTCCAGCGCACGCACCAGCCGCGCCAGCACCTGCTGGTCGAAGTACGGCCCCACGCGGATGCTCCGCCCGTTGGACAGCACCACCTCCAGCCTGGCCTCGTCCCCTGTCGCGGGCTTGCTCGTCGCCGGGGGCTCGGCCACCCGCACCGGCACGAACGAGAGCCCCGGACTATCCTCTCCCAGCCGGCCCTTCCACACCGCA
>QKJM01000814.1 GCA_003249315.1 Archangium sp. | reverse complement strand
AGAAGACCAGCTTCTCCACGCCGTTGCCGCCCGCGTCGATGACCCGGAGCAGTTCGCCGGTGCTCGAGTCCCAGAGCCGGATGGTGTGATCCTGGCTGCCGGAGGCGAGCACCCGGGAGTCAGGAGAGAAAGCCAGCGCCCTGACCGGGGCCTCGTGCCCCATGAGCAGCCGCTCCTGGCCCGAGCCCAGCTCCCGCAGCCGAATGCGCCCGTCCTGCCAGCCCGAGGCGAGGTGCGTGCCCTGGGGCGAGAGCGCAATCGTGAAGGCCTCCTCCGTCCTCTGCTCGAGGAGCTCCCCCTCGCCGCTGCCGGGCTCCCACGAGCGCACCCTCCCGTCCGCGCCCGCAGAGAACAGCCGTGAGCCGTCCGGCGAGAAGACCACACGGCGCACCGCTGCCGTATGGCCCTCGAGCATCCGCGTGGCTCCCGTGCGGAGATCGAACAGGCTGATTCGTCCGTCCTCGCTCGAGGAGGCGAGCCAGGCCTCGTCTGGGGAGAAGGCCGCATCGAGGAGCTCTCCCTCGAGTCGAGCCACGGTGCGAGTCGCCCCGTCCTCGAGCCGGAGCACCCTCACGGTGCCGTCCTTTCCTCCATAGGCCACCTGGCCCCCCAGGGGAGAGATGGTGGAGGTCCCCACCGCGGAGCTGTGCGTGGTGAGGATCGTATCGCGCAGGTTGCCGAGCTCGTAGAGGCGCACGGAACCATCAGCGCTCGTGACGGCCACCCGCTGTCCATCTGGCGAGAAGGCCACGGAGATGATCGCATCGGTGGGCCCCCTCAAGGTGCGGCTCGTGCCGAGGGAGATGTTCCAGAGCCTTGCGGTGTGGTCGGCCCCACCGCTCAGGATCCTGCCGCCCGCATGGTCCACGGCGAACGTATAGACGGAGCCCTCATGGCCTCGGAGGACCACGGACTCCCCCGTGCCCAGGTTCCACAGGCGGAGCGTCCCATCGCGGGAGGCGGAGATGAACCGGGAGGGCTCTCCCCGCAGGGCGCCGAGGAAGGTGATCTCCTGAGTGTGGCCGGTGAGGAGCCGCGACTGCCCGCTCGCTACGTCCCACATGCGCAAGGTTCCCGCCGGATCGCCCGTGAGCACGTGCGCTCCGTCCGCGGAGAACGCGATGGCGGAGGCGGAGAGGCGCTGCCCCTTCCAGCGGGTGGACGACTTGTCCTGGAGGTTGAAGAGCACCAGGAACCCCGCCTCCGTGAAGGCCAGCGTGCGCCCATCCGGCGAGACGGCCAGGCCCTTCTCCGGGCCCGGGCGGCTGCTCAACGCCGTGGCCTTCCCACTCTCCAGGTCCCAGAGCTCCACCCGCTCTCCCCGGCGCCGGATGGCGGCGTGGCGGCCATCGGGGAGGAAGAGACTGCGCTCCACGGGGCTCTCGTGAGGGACCCCGAGCATCCGGCTGGCCCCCGTCGCGACGTCCCACAGGCGCAGCGTCCCGTCCTTGCAACTCGTCAGGAGCTGCTTCCCGCTGGGTGAGAAGGCCGCATCCCAGACCTCGTCCTCGTGGCCTTGGAGCATGCGCACCTGACCCGTCTCCACGTCCCACAGGCGGACGGTCCGGTCATCGCCCACGGTCGCGAGCAGCCGGTTGTCCGGAGAGAAGCACACGGCGTTCACCGCGCCCGTGTGGCTCTCGAGCACCCTCGGCACGGCGCGTGACAGCGCCTCGGCGAGGATGACGCGCAGGGAGCGCGGGCGCGCGAAGCCTGGAGAGAGCGTCTTCAGCCAGGCCAGGGACTCGATGGGATCGCGCGCCACGGCGTTGCGCGCCTCGGTCAGCGTGAGGTTGTCGGCGCGCTCGGTCGCCTGGCGCTCCGCGGAGGTGGCCCGGTCCCGCTCGAGCGTGGCCTGATCCCTGGCCTCGAGCACGCGGAGGATCGCGAGCACGCCCAGGACGGCGGTGGCCATGAGCGCGGCGGCCAGCGTGGCCAGCGGAGCGCGGTAGCGCCGGGCGAACCGCACCACCAACTCCATGGGCGAGTAGTTGTGCGCCCGGACGATCTGGCCTGTCTGGAAGCGCCGGAGGTCCTCGGCCAGCTCCCTGGCGGTCGGATAGCGACTGCCGGCCTCTGGCGCCATGGCCTTGCTCACGAGCGTCACCAGGTCCCGGGGTACTCCCCGCTGGAGGTGCGTCACGGAACCCGGGGCCTCCCCCAGGAGCGTGCTCCGGACGGGCTCGGTGGCGTGGGCCGCCTTGCGTGGGGGGGCACCGGCGAGGACGTGGTAGAGGATGGCGCCCAGCGCATACACGTCCGCGCGCGCATCCACGGAGAGCCCCGCGGCCTGCTCCGGTGCCATGTAGCTGGGCGTCCCGAGCACCGAGCCCACCTGCGTCAGACTGGAGTGGCCCACGGGGAGGCTTCGCGCGTCCGGCGTGTCAGGAGGCGCCTCCGATACATCCCCACGCAGATCCTTGGCGAGCCCCCAGTCGATGACGACGGTCTCACCGAAAGGCCCGATGAGGATGTTCTGCGGCTTGAGATCGCGGTGGATGATCCCCTCGCTGTGCGCGTAGGCCATGGCCTCGGCCGCGGCGAGCACGTGGGGCAGCAGGGCCAGCCGCTCCTCCAGGGAGTGCGCCTCCGCGATGACCTGCGAGAAGGGGCGCCCGTCCACGAGCTTCATCGCGTAGAACGGCTCACCCGAGGGCCAGTGGCCGGCGTCGTACACGGGGACGATGCCCGGGTGCTGGAGCCGGGCCGTCAGCAGCGCCTCCCGCATGAAGCGCCACTCGGCCGCGGGGGTGCGTTCGATCAGCTCCTTGACCGCCACGGGGCGCTCCAGGCCCTCATCATGCGCCCGGAAGATACGACCGATGCCGCCCTTCGCCAGCTCGGCTTCGATCGTGTAGCACCTTCCCTTGACGGTGAGGCGGGAGTCACCGGGCGAGGAGGGGTGCGTCGGCAGGGCCTCGCCCCAGGAGGCATCGGTGGGTGCTGAGAGCGACAGTGTCTCTTCGAAGGGAGACCTCTCCCGCGCCATGGAGGGGAGGGCTCCCTGTGAGCCCTGGCGGTCCTCGACGCTGCCCTCCCCATAAGGAGCGCCACCTCTTGGGATGTCAGCCACTCTTCTCAAAACGGCTCACTTCAGACCATGGCGCCACAGCAAGCGGTAGAAGTGGATGCGATCCACGCCCGCTGCCCGTGCCGCGGCCGTGACGTTGCCGCCGGAGGCGCTCAGCACATCGTCGAGGTAGCGGCGCTCGCAGTAGGCCGTCCACTGCTCGCGCGCCTCCCTCAGGGGGCGGTGCGAGGCGATGGGCACCCCCGCCTGCTCCGTGCTCCCAGACTCCATGTTGAGCGGCTGGCGCTCGCGCAGAGCGAGGCACCGTTCCAGGTAGTTGCGCAGCTCGCGGACATTGCCGGGCCAGGCGTGCCGCGCGAGCTCTTCCAGGAATGCGGGGGTGCGCAGCGCGTCCGCCTCGGGGTGTTCGTTGGCGCCCAGGCTCTTGAGGATGTGCTCCACCAGCAGCGGGAGATCCTCGGGCCGCTCTCGCAGCGGCGGCAGATGCACCTGCACCACGGCGAGCCGGTAGAAGAGATCCGGGCGGAACCTCTTGGCGTTCACCTCCGCGCGCAGGTTCCGGTTGGTCGCCGCCACCACCCGCACATCAATGGGAAGGTACTGGTTGGTGCCCACCCGCTTGATCTCCCGGCGCTCCAGCGCGCGCAGGAGCTTGGGCTGCAGGTCATTCGACAGCTCGCCGATCTCGTCGAGAAACAACGTGCCGCCCGAGGCGGCCTCGAGCGCCCCCTCGCGGCGGTTCACCGCCCCCGTGAAAGAGCCCTTCTCATGGCCGAAGAGCTCGCTCTCCAGCAGATCATGCGGCACGGCGCCACAGTCCACGACGATGAAGGGCCCCTTGTTCCGAGGGCTCTCGCGGTGGATCGACTCCGCCACCGCCTCCTTGCCCGTCCCCGTCTCTCCCTCGACGAGCACGGTCGCATCACTCGCTGCCACGCGCTCGAGCATCGCGAACAGGGCGCGCATGGAAGGAGCGCGCCCGGCCATGGTTCCAAAGCGCTCCCGCTCGGACAGGGGGATTTTGATGTGCTCGGGACCAATCTCCACGCGCAGTTGCGTGCGCCCCACGGAGATCACGGCGCGGTCGCACAGCGCCGCGTGGAACACCGGGACGCCGTCGATCAGCGTTCCGTTGCGGCTGCCAGGATCGCGCAGCACCACCATCCCATCGGAGTGAGAGATTTCGCAGTGAAAGCGGGACACGGTCCGGTCGCTCAGGCGCACATCCGCGGACTCGTCCGTCCCAATCACCATGCGCGCTCCCTGCGAGACATGGACCGCCCCAGTGTCCGGACCGGCGATGATGCGCAGCCGGAACTGGCGGACGAGCATGCGCCGGGCGGCATCAGAGGGGGCGACCTCGATGGTGCCGCCCGCCTTGGGCGCGGGAGGCTCTTTCTCCTCTTTCGACTTGCGGGTTCTCATGGCCGTAGACGGGGCTGGGTGACAGCTCGCCCCCCAGCGCGGCGCGGATGTGGGCTCCGCACATCCGCCAGAGAGAAGAGAAGGCTAACAGGCTCGCCTGCTTCGAGTCGAGAAAGGATCCCATAAGTAGGATAAGCGGCTTGTGGGGTAGGGACGTGGAGGGAGAAGTAGGGAAGAGGGCGTTGGAGGGCGTGGGACGCCGCCGAGCCCGACTCCTACCGCCGCTTCCAGGCCGAGCATTTCGCGCGCATCGAGGGCGTGCGCAGCCTAAGACCGACATCCTGATGCAGACGAGCAAGCAGTTTCCGGCGCTGCCGCTGG
>QKJM01000548.1 GCA_003249315.1 Archangium sp. | reverse complement strand
CCCGCCGTGCAGGCCTTCTATGACGAGGCCTTCACCGGCAACCTCCGCGACTACACCAACGCGGTGGCCGATGTGCTGGTGGGCTCGGGTGCCGGGGTGCTGGCGGGCGGCGAGGGCTCGAGCGGTCCGTTCAAGCTTCAGGCGCAGTACGTCCACCGCTCCGACGCGAGTGTCCTGGTGGTGCTCTCCATCGCCCCCATGGCCTTCTACCCCGAGCAGGCGGGGCGGAAGGCGGCGCGCTTCGTCACCGCGGATACCGCGGGCGGCACGGCGCTGGCGCAGTTCGGAGACGTGGACGCGGTGCAGTGCGAGTCCTTCACCGCGGGCTCCGGCATGGCCGACTTCCTCTTCGTGGTGGACGACAGCGGCTCCATGGCGGACTACCAGAATGCGCTGGGCAACGCGGCCACGGCCATGGAGGCCCGGCTGGGCAACTCCGTGCTCGACTGGCGGATTGGGATGGTGACTTCGTCCTACACCCAGAGCTGGGCGGGCAACGGCAACGTGTTCCGTGGCTTCACGAGGGACCTGCGTCAGTTCAGGGCCTGGCTGCAGCAGGGCGCGCCGTGTCCGGACTCCCGCCTGGGCTGCTGGGTGGGTGTGCAGGGCTCCAGCGAGGAGCGCATGCTGGAGTCGGCGCGGGCGGCGGTGAACCACATGGCGGATGCGAGCGCGCCGGAGGGCCACAAGCTGCGCGTGGGCTCGAAGCTTGTGGTCATCCTCCTCACCGACACGCGAGACCAGTCCCGGGACACGGTCGCCAACCTCACCACCTGGTTCAAGAGCGCCAACCCGGCGAACCAGCTCATCCAGGTGCATGGCATCATCTGCCCGCCGGATGGAGCCCGGTGCCATCGGGACGAGGACAACACCACCCCTGTGCATCAGGACGTCATCCAGGCCACCGGCGGAATCGTCGGCAGCATCCAAAGCGCGCAGTCCATCCAGAACACCCTCTACACCATCGTCGACAGCGTGATTTCCGCTACCGGGTACCGCACCCTCAAGCCGCCCATTGGCGCCTCGGTGCGAGTGGCGCTGGAGGGGGTACAGGACGCCAGCCTGTGCCCGGCGGGGGACCTGCCTCGTAGCCAGCGGCACGGCTTCGACGTGGACGGGGTGAGCCGGACGCTGTCCTTCTACGGCGCGTGCCGTCCGGCGGTGGCGGGGACGACGAAGGCCGCCATCTCCTACCGCTATTGGAGCGACCGCACGCCCGAACGGGATGGCAGCCCGCCGCCCTGCTCGACGGACACGGGCTACTACGACGCGAGCGAGTCGGACTTCTGCCGGGGCAACCTCACCTGCAACCGGGAGACGAACCGATGCGAGTGCCCGACGGACTGCGGTGGAGGAGGAGCGCCCGGCCAGGTGTGCAATACGAGCAAGGAGGTGTGCGCCTTCACCTGCGCGGCGGACTGCGGCGGCACGTGCGGGAGCTTCCAGGCGTGCGACTCTTCCACCTGTAGCTGCCAGTGCGTGCAGGACGCCACCTGTGCGCCGGGCTTCCGGTATGACGCGAGTGCCTGCGGCTGTGTATGTGACACAGCGGCGCTGGGCTGCGGGGACTCCTACCAGGCCGATGCCAGTTCATGTGCCTGTGTCTGCGAGCCGGACTGTGGTGGTGCTTGCGGCGCGGGCACCCGGTGCAACATGAGTCTGTGTGCCTGTGTGCCGGACCTGAACTGAACTCTCGGGCCGCCCGTCTCCTGGCCGGGGTCGGGCGGCCCGGGGGCTGGTGCCCTCTCGAGCACCGGCCCGGGTTTCAGCGGGTACGGCTCAGAGGGTGGGCACGCCCACGCGGTTGCTGCAGTAGCCGCTGGAGCCGCAGGTGGTGCCGACCGAGGTGTACCAGGCGCTCTTGCGGGTACCGTACTGACGGTTGTCCGCGTGTACGTGGGCGCCCGTCGAGTTGCCCGTGGAGCCCACCAGGCCGAGCGCGCACCGGTCACACGTCTGCGTGTACGAGGAGCCGTTGGTGTTGATGTGGAGCTGGCGGAAGTCCCAGCCGCTGGCGCCACTCACCACGTAGTAGTTGCCCGCGCCACCGTTGCAGCACGCGCTGCCGCCCGTGCAGCTCCCACAGCTATTGGCGCAGCCGCTGTAGAGCGTATAGCGGTAGCTGCCCACCAGCATGCCGCGGTGGTTCCACGAGCTGCACGTGCCGTTGGAGATGTCGAGCGCGGTGTGCGTGCTGCCGCTGCACGAGTAGTAGGTGGTGGAGTTGACCTTGGCATTGGTGTCGCAGATGGGGCCGTTGGCCGTCGCCGCGAACGCGATGCTCGACATCCCGGCGACCACCATGGCCACCAGGGTTCCTGCGAGGGTGATGTTCCTACGCTGCATGGCTCCAGCTCCTTTCAATGAGCCGGCCGTGAGCCGGTACGGCCGGCGGGAAGAAGACGCACTCAGGGGCGCAGGCGCTGCTTCTCGCGCTGGACGAGGTGCCACTCCTGCAGGTTCAGCGCGAGCACGGCCTTCCACGCCTCGATTTCGCCCGCCATGGCGGGGTCCACGCCTCGCAGCGACTCGAGCACGGGCGCGGCCTGGCCCAGTCCCAGGTGGACGAGCCCCTCGAGCACGGCCCGGCGGACCAGGGGGCTGTCGTCGCGGCGGTAGAGTTGGAGGAGCGCCTCGCGGGCTCCCTGCGCCTGAGGCCCGGGGACTCCTCCGAGCGCCCGTGCCGCCGCGGCCCGTACGCCCTCGTGCTCCGAGCGGAGCTGCTGCACGAGCTGCGCCACCGTCCCGGCGCCCACCTGCTCCATGGAGACTTCCGAGAGCAGCTTCGCCGCCACCTCGGGGTCCTCCGCTGCCGCCGCCGCGGCCACCGCCATCTCGGACACGGCCCGGTCATGCCCGAAGTACACCTGGGCGTCCTCGTGGAGGAGGTTGTCCGTCACCGCCTGGCGCACCTCGGGCGAGGCATCGCGGATGAGCCGGTCATAGCGGGGGCCATCGAGCTGAGCCATGGCCTCCACGGAGCCGATGCCGCGCAGCGCCCGGACCGAGGCTGCCCGGGCCTCCGGCTCTCGCTCGAAGGTGATGCGCTCCAGCACGGGCCGCAGGAAGGAGGGGTTGGACTCACGCGAAGAGCGCGCGGCGATGGCTGCTCCCAGCACCTCGAGCACCTCCGGATCCCTCTCGGCCGCGAAGGCCCGCCGCAGCTCCTCGAAGGGCAGGCCGATGGCGGACTCCTTGAAGAGCTCGTGCATGTAGCGCTTGAGCGCCGGCGAGCCTCGCTGCAGCGTCGCCCGCAGGTCATACACCATGTCCGTCACCGAGCAGGTGCGCTCCGCGCCCGTCTCGCCCGCCGCCCGCGCGGGCTGTCCCGCCAGCAGCACCGCGCCGAGCACGAGGGCTCCTCCCAGCGGGCCGGACTTCCGCCTTCGCGGGTACCGTCGTCCCCTCTCCATGCTCATGGCTAGCCCTCGTCCTCGTGGCACAGGATGCGCTCCGGCTTGCCCTGCCAGATGCGGGCGAAGTCCGTGGTCCCCGCCGCGTACAGGTCCTTGAAGTCCGTGTAGTCCTGGGCCAGTCGGGGCTCCTGGGCGGCGAACCGTTCGAGCAGCGGCAGCGCCTGGGCTCCGGCCGCCCGCACCGCGAAGCGGAAGATGGCCCAGCGCACGCACAGGTCCTGCTCCAGGGGGAAGGCCGCCTCGAAGGCCTCCAGCGCCTTGTCCGGCTCGCCGGTGAGGCCCAGTCGGAAGGCGGCCATCTCGCGCACGCTCTTGTCCGGGTCCTTCCGCATGAGCTCGCTGAGCGCGTCGAGCGAGGAGCCTTCGATCAGCGGGTTGGAGTAGGAGGGCATCTCCAGCGCGAGCAGCCGCACCGCCGCCTCCTCGGAGTTCTGGCCGATGTCCAGCAGCTCCTGCCAGTAGGGCTGGAAGCTGCCGGTGCGCTCGAAGTCCTCCTTCATCACCCGGCCGAGGGTGCGGGTGGCCAGCCACGCCAGCTCGTCGAGGTTCTGGTCGAGCGCGAGCTTCTTGAGGCTGCTCATGGCCTCGGGGGTGAAGCGGTGCTGCGTCTCGAGCGCCTCCAACGAGGCCCGCCGCAGCTCGAGCGAGGCCCCGGCGTCCTCGCCCAGGTGCAGCAGTCGCTCGGCCACGCGGGGGTCCTGGATGGCCGGGGTGTTCTTGAGCGCTTCGAGGTAGAGCCCGGGCTGCCCGGACTGCTCGGCCCAGGCAATCACCTCGAGGGCGGCGAGGGGGTCCTCTCCCACGCGCTCGGCCAGCCGCTGCTGCAGGTAGGAGGCCAGCAGGTTGTCACCCTGGCTCGCCGCGTCGGCCAGTGCCGTGCGCAGCTCGTCGAGCGTCCCGTGCTGGTCCATCGCGAGCAGCCCCTCCCAGCACTTGGGCACGGGCAGCACCTCGGGGGCGACGGGAGGGGGAGGCGCCGGGGTCGCGCTGCCCGTCGGGCCGGAAGTGTCGGGGCGGGAGCTCGCGACCTGCTGCGCGGCGGGGCCGTCCGTGGTCGTGCCCTCGGGCGCGGGCGAGCGTCCCATCAGCAGGACGGCAACGAGCAACACCAACAGGGCGAGGAGGATGAGGGGGATTGGGACTCGACGAGGCATGTCTGGGGGTCTCACTGAGAGTGAGTAGCAGAGCGCTCTCTTAGTGTAAAATGCCCTAATCTCGTTTTTTTGTTTTGTGTTTATGTTGAAAGTTTTTGAGCTGGGAGGACGAGGTGGGGGTGGTTCTGTTTGAGTTCAAATCATCTGGCGTCTGGACGAAGTGCTCTCTACGAAGAGGCTGACATCCGCCCGGGTATCCTGGGACGAAGAGGAGG
>QKJM01000858.1 GCA_003249315.1 Archangium sp. | reverse complement strand
GGGCCATCTCGAAGGCCCGTTCCTCCACCGGGGCCTCTTCCGGAGCACCGACGTCCTCGCTCCCCGCCTTCGCCGCCATGAGCGCGCGGCCGGAGGTACATTGGGAGTCCCCAGGAGGCGGGACGCGCAAGGAGCCTGACCCGGAGGCGTTCGAGGCGTGGATCCAGCAAGCGCCGCGGCGCGCGGTCCAGGGAAAATCACCACCCCTCGACTTCCAGTCCAGACACGTCGGCAAGGAGGAGTTGCTTGCCCGAGGCGGAGGCAAGGAGGTATGGGCCGATGGCTATCACTCCAGCGAGGCGTTGCTTCGGGAAGTGAAGCACGTGGAAAAGCCGGAGACCAGCCCCTTCATCAAGGGCTCACGGTGCGGCGAAGTTGTCCGTGAGAGAATCCGCAAGAAGGAGTTCGAGCAGTTCAGCAGGTATGCAGCCGTACTGAAGGATCCTACGACGCCAGTCATCGGGCTGGAGGTCATCCTCAATGATACCCGGGCAGTGCCCTTTTTCGAGGCCCTCATGCGGGAACTCGGCATTCCAGGCCGTATTGTCGTCATTCAAGAGAGGTCACCATGAGCTTCTTCGCCATTTCCACTGGCGGTTGGGGTATCCCATGTGATGAGTTCATACAACGGATGCGAGCCCGTTGGCCTGAAGTCACCATCCGCGAAACCCAAGAGCCTGAGAGCGACTTCTGCCTGGATTTCGAATTGAATATGCCCCACTCGCTGGCATATGGAGGGCTGGACCGGGCGGGTCAGTCGTTCCACTTCGACAGTGACCTCATTGATGCGGCTGAGCTTGCTTTGTGGTTTCGCTCGTTGGCCCCTGACTCCGTGCCGCTGGTCTTCTGTGACGAATCCATGAGCGGTATGCTCGACCTGGAGCCCGGCACGACCGAGGCGGACATCTTCAGCGCCTTCGACTACATACCTCCCCCTCCAGGATGGATGAACTACCATATCGTCGCCCAGCAGGGATGGGGCATGCCGCTGAAGGTGCTCGTACCCAAGGTTCAAGAGCACTGGCCCTCTGCTCGCATCGTGGAAAACGAAGACCCGGACAGCCGGTGGCGCTTCGAGTTCAACGTGCCGATGACCCACTCCGAGGTGAGTGGCAGGTTCTCGCGGAAGATCAGCTCCATGGACTTCACCGGAGACGCACGCGACTGCGCCGAGTTCGCCCTCTGGTGCCGCTCGGTCGTTCCCACTGACCAGCTCTTGCTGACGTGCGACCAGGGAAGCCTCTACCTGGAGGCGAACACCACAGCGGAGGAGTTCATCAAGACCCTCAGTACCGAAGAGTCCTGACGCTCCTCCACTCCGCGGACCTTACGCCCCGAAGCCGCCCAGGGCCGTGCGGCTGAAGCTGGCTGCCCCCTGGCTGACGCGCATCGCGGACTGGCTGAAGACCTGGAAGGCCTTGCGGATGTCCTGCGCGCTCTGCCCCGGCGTCAGTATCCACTTGTCCTCAATGCCCATCTCCCGGAAGACACGGCGGAAGTCCGTGGAGCCGTCATCAATCCCCATACCGGCGACGATGTGGCCCTCGGCACGCTGCATGTCCCTCACCAGCGCGGCCACGTCCCGGGCGCGGGCGTTCCGCGAGTGGCAGTCCGCGCCATCCGTGATGAGCAATGTGACGGTACGCGCCGCCACGCCGTTGCGGGTGAACTCCTGCGCCTTGGCCAGCACCGTGCCGAGCAACACCACCGCCTGGTCGTACAACGGCGTTCCCAGGCTCGGATCGTAGTTCTTCGAGTGCATGCGCACCACGTCCTCCAGGGGCCGGAACGGATTGAGGACGGAGCCGTTCAGGTAGCGAGTGTGGAAGAGGACGCCGTCCTTCTGCTGGCTGGTCAGCAGCGCATCGAGGACGAGGTTGTGGCCGTCACACACGGTGGAGGCATGGCCCGCGAACCGGATGGAGCCGGAGTCGTCGGGCATGACGGTGACGAGGACGACCTCGGAGGCCTGCACATCATCCACGCTGATACCCAGACCCGCCTGGATTTGCGCCCCCAGGTCCACCACCGTCAGGGCCTGGAGGGCCGCGGGGCTCAACACCCCCTCGGCGTGCGCGGACTCGAACAGCTCGGATACGTTCTTGGAGCTCATTGCGTTCACCTCTCCCTTTCCTCAGCCAATGCGCAGGTCCGGCCACGAGGCGAGCGGCTCCGTGGACTTCACCAGGTGCATGCCCGCATCCGCGAAGCGCTGGAGCGCGGCCTCGGCCTGCGGAGTGAAGTCCGCCGCGAAGCCTCCCTTTCCATCCGGAATCGCAACGGCGGACATGCAATCCGTGAGCAGGTACACCTTGCGCGCCAGCGCGGCGTCCTGTGCCACGATCTCCCCCAGCAGGTCATCTATCGAGCTCTTCACGCAGTGGCTGGCGGCCTGCCCGGCGATGACCACCGCGTCCGCCGTGAGCAACGTCTTGAGGAACTGCGTGTTGCGCTGGGCCAGCGGCTGCCCGTCGTGACGCGTAAGCACCTCGGGGCGCAGCACCGAGTAGTTCTCCGTGAGAGGGTTGCCCCCCTTCACCTCGGCCCAGGACTGGGCACCCCGAACGAAGGAGTGGAAGAGGCGCGCCTCCTGCACCACCCCCGCGAGCGCGTGCCCGTCACTCCCCAGCAGGCAGTGCGGCGGCCAGAGGTAGAGCGTGTACTTCCCCGCCCGCTCCAGTTCCTCGCAGTAGTACTTCACCTGCTTGAGTAGCCATGGGTAGTTGCCTCCGCACAGCCACTTCGCCATCGCGGGGTTGGGGCGCACCTGGCCTCGCTCGAGCTGCTCGCGCGTAATCTCCCGGAAGGCCGACAGCGGCTGGTCATCCTGGTCCACCCAGAAGGACGGGAAGAAGATTTGATAGGCGAAGTGCGTGTCCAGCGTGGTCGTGATGTTCGTCAGGGCGCCGAGGTTGCGGTAGATGAACTCGGAGATGCGGCGGCTGTCCTCGATGGCCCCATGCCCGCTGCGGCCTCCCACGTAGAGCGAGCCCTCCGGGAAGCAGAAGTCCTTCTGCACGTCGATGAGCAACAGGTGGAGGTTGAACCCATCCGTGGCCGCGGCGCTGAGTCCATGGGCCTCGCGCCAGCCGTGCGCCTCGGACTGTAGCGCCAGGGCATTCGGGCCATAGGCGTGGGCTCCCGCGTTGGCCGGCACGTAGAACGACGGAAGCGGCAACTCCTTCGGACTCGTCTTCATGTGCTTCCCCTTTCGTGTATCTACAACACCAACATAGTGTCCAACCGACACCTAGTCAAGTCAGGGTGGGCCTCATGCCTCCTGCTCGGAGGGGACATCAGCCCATGCGCAGCGCCACCACGTCCAGGCGACGGACGACGGTGAGGCCGTGGCGCGTGAGGAAGAGCTGGCAGCCGGCGTCGACGAAGGGCTCGGTGTCGGGGAACTCGCGCACCACCTCGAGCCGCCCCTGGCGCGGCTCCACACGGACGAGCCCCGCATCGGTCGCGGCGAAAAGCGCCTCCCCAGCGGCACACCGGCCACGCAGCGAGCCCAGCCAGGTGCCATCCCCAGCCTCGCCGCTCGCGCTGGCCTTCACTTCGCCCTCCGCTCCCACCACTACGCAGTGGTGTACCGTGCGGCCTCCGCTCTCCTCGGCGAGGAAGAGCCAGCAGAGTGTCCCGTCGAACACCGCCTCCGCGTCCACCAGCCGCCCCGAAGGCCATGGCAGCGCCAGCCCATCCCTGAGTCCAGGCCGCTCGGCGTCGAAGACGAAGGCGCCCCTCAGTGCCCCCGCGCGGTGGAAGCCGAGCCCGAAGCGCGGCCCCACGAAGAGGCGCGTCTGTCCCGCCAGCACCTCGCCCAGGCGCTCCGGCGCGAAGGCCCCGTCCCGCCACAGCGCACCCGCCTGCGCCCAGTAGCGGTGGCGCGCGTTGGCGGCGAAGGCGGAGCGTCCCTCCGGCGCGTCCACCCCAAGGCGCTCGGCACCACGCCCCGGGGCCAGCACGATGAGCTCTCCGCCCCGCCCCACCAACGTGGCTTCTCCTTGGAGCGCCCACTGGAGCCCCGGCTCCAACGCCCCCTGGAGCACGGGCGTCCCGTCCTCACGCCGGTACGCCCCATGCTCGTGGTACAGCCAGCGCAAGGTGCCGTCCTCGGCATGGGCGTGGAGGATGACGCCCTCGGTGGAGAACAGGCGCGTGGCCACCACCTGGCCTCGCACGATGGTGACGGGTGCCGCCGCCAGTGGCGCGCTCGGCCGGCAGTGGGGACACACGGCCCGCGCATGCTCCACGCCGCACGAGGCGCAGCGGGTGAAGCGCAGCGACTCCAGCAGCGCCAGCGGGAAGGGTCCGCGGACGTCCTCGACGAACACCCGGTGCAAGCCGTGCAGCAGCTCGTCGGGGAGGACGTCGTAGGGCGTGGCGGGCTTGGGGTACTGGACGTCCGGGTGGAAGACGGTGAGGCGCCGTAGCACGCGCTCGGTGGGCGTGGCCCGGCTCGCGGGCCCCCTGGGCCGGTGGATGCCTCCATAGGGTCCCACGCACAGCAGCCCCTGCATCAGCGCGACGACAAAGGCATACCAGTCACTGTCCACCGACGCGGGCCGCGAGGGCATCAGCCCCTGCCCCGCGCCGCCCAATCTCAAGGGGTCCAGGAACTTCTCGGTGAAGACACGAGCCAGGTAGGGGCCGAACTGGAAGCTGTCCGCGTCGATGAGCCAGGCGTCCGTGCCAGTGACGAGGACGTTGAGGTCATTGAAGTCCCCCACCACCACGCCACATGAGTGGAGCGCGGAGAGCGTCTGGTGCAGGCAGAGGAAGACCTCGGCGACGCGC
>QKJM01000114.1 GCA_003249315.1 Archangium sp. | reverse complement strand
GGCCCAGGCAGTCGCCCCCGCCTTGCCCTTCGCACCATCCTAGGTACTTGCCCCGCAGGGCTTCCTCCGCCTCGGGGGTGAGAGGGACGGGCCCCGATTGCTTCACCGGCATCAGCGAATACACCCGGCCGCGGTAGCTCGCCGCCTCCCAGTGTCCGCTCATGCTGACGCGCTCGACTTCCTGCTCCTGCCGCAACGCCTCCAGCAGCTCTCTCGCCGCCTGCTGGGGCGTCCCCTCCGACCGCATGTCCCGCGTGAGCCGCTGGAGGGTCTGCTTGAACTCCGCCATCTGGATGGGCACGGGTCGGGTGGCCACGGTGCCGGGCTCGATGAACGCCACCTCGCACACGGTCACTTCCTCGAAGTCCGCGTCTGGAGTCGAGGACGCTTCCCCTTTGGGCTCCGACGGGGGCGTCAGCAGCCGGTAGCGGGAACTGCTGGTCACTCCATGGCTCCTCGAGGGCAGGCCCGTTGATCACGCGGTCTGGAAGACGAGCACGATGAGGGCCAGCGGACCCCACCAGGGACGCTGTCGCTCTCGTTCCAGGCGCGACTCCATCCAACGTGTGGAGACGATGGTGCCCTCGCCATCCTCCTTGGAGTGGTTTCTCTTGTTGAGGGGCATCCAGTTCTTCTTCGGTATGAGCAACGCTCTGTGGAGGCACAAACGAGGATGGAAACGCAACTGTGAGTGTGGGCACAGGGCGAGCGATGGCGCTTGCGGAGCGTCAGGTTACCACCGGGGGATGGAGGACCCAGATGCCCTTGGAGCCCTCGACGGGGCGCGTGTGCCCTGGCCGTCTTGCCGCGACTCCAGCGCTACGGTAGGGGTGCTTCATGAGTGAAGCGTTCCCGGGAATGCCTCCACCGCCTCCTCCGGCGGTGCCGCGGCTGTCGTCGGTGGTGGTGCTGTACCGGAAGGGCGAGGCAGGAGTGGAGCTGTTCTGGGTGAAGCGCGAGAAGGCGCTGGCCTTCGCGGGTGGCTTCTACGCCTTCCCTGGTGGGAAGCTGGACCGCGCGGACGCGACGGTACCGATGCGCGGAGCCTCGGGACAGGCGGCGGCGCTGCGAGTGGCGGCGGCGCGCGAGCTCTTCGAGGAGGCCGGGGTGCTGGTGGCCGAGGGCGCGGAGCGGCTGGGAGAGGAGCAGGTGCGGGAGCTGCGCCGGGCGCTGCTGGAGAAGCGCTGCTCCTGGGCGGAGCTGCTGGAGCGACACGGGCTGGCCCTGCGGGCCGAGGACTTCCCGGAAGCGGGGCGGTGGGTGACGCCGGACTTCGCGCCCCTTCGCTTCGATACCTTCTTCTACCTGGTGGAGGTGCCGGCCTACGCGCGGGCGGAGTGGTGGCCCGGGGAGCTGTCGGAGGCGACGTGGGTGACTCCCGCCGAGGCGTTGGCGCGCTGGCAGAAGGGCACGGCGCTGCTGCACCCTCCCGCCCTGCACGCGATGCGGGTGATGGCGGACTTCACCGAGGAGGCCGTGGCCCGCGAGCGGATGCTCCACCCTCCGCACTGCCCGGACTTCATCTCGCAGCGGATCGAATTCCAGCAGGGCGTGTGGCTGTTCCCGCTGCGGACGGCCACCCTGCCTCCGGCTACGCACACCAATGCGTACGTGCTGGGCAACGGAGAGCTGCTGCTGGTGGACCCGGGAGCGGACGACGCCGAGGAGGTGGATCGGCTGTTGGCGATGGTGGAGGGGCTGATGGAGGAGGGGATGAAGCCGCGGGCGCTGCTGCTGACGCACCACCATGGGGATCACGTGGGCGGGGCAGGGCGGGTGAGGGAGCGGCTGGGCGTGCCGGTGTGGTGTCACGCGCTGACGGCGGAGCGGCTGGACGTGCCGGTGGATCGGGTGCTGGAGGATGGAGAGGTGGTGGAGCTGGCGGGCAGCCCTCCGCAGCGTTGGCGGGTGCTGCACACGCCGGGGCACGCGCGCGGACACCTGTGCCTGGTGGACGAGCTCACCCATTCCGCGGTGGTGGGCGACATGGTGGCGGGCATGGGCACCATCGTCATCGATCCCCCCGAGGGCGACATGGGGCAGTACCTGGCGCAGCTCGAGCGGCTGCGCGACTGGCCGGTGACGACGCTATACCCCGCCCATGGCTCGGCGATTCCGGATGGGCCAGGGAAGCTGCGGGAGTACCTGCACCACCGGGCGGTCCGTGAGGCCCTCATCCTGGAGGCCGTGAGTACCGAGGGCTCGACGCTGGCCGAGGTGGTGGAGCGCGCGTACACCGACACGCCCCCCTTCCTGCACCTGCTGGCCGAGCGCAGCGCGCTCGCCGTCCTGCTCAAGCTGGAGCAAGAGGGGCGGGTACGCGAGGACTCCGGTAGCTACTTCCGGGTGTGAGCGCTTCGGGCGCCCACGCTCACCCCCGCGTCGGGGCGTCCGCCAGCCGAGGCGTGCCGCCGCCGCGCCGCTTGAACACCATCATCAGAAGCGGGATGGCGGTGAGCACCGCCTGCGGAACCAGCGTCAGCGCATCCGGGAAGATGCCCAGCATCTCGATGGTGACGAAGGGGATGGGCTTCAGCGGCACCAGGCCCACCTCCTGCAGCGCGTGCAGCCCCTTGCCCAGCAGCATGATGGCCGTCACCACCAGCAGCACCGTGGACGCCTTGAAGAGCGTCTTCATCGGCAGCTTGTAGCCCACGCGGCTGATGAAGAGCACCATCACCGCCAGCGCCACCACGCCGAGCGCGCAGCCCCACAGCATCCCGGAGAACGAGTCCAGCGCCAGCCCCTGCAGGAAGATGGCCGTCTCCACGCTCTCTCGCAGCACCGCGGTGAAGGCGATGGCGAACAGGCCCACCACGCTGCCCCGGCTCAGCGCCCCCTGCATCTTCTGGCGCAGCTCGCCCATGAAGCGGCTCACGTTGGCGCGCGCGTTGAGCCACAGCGCCGCGTACAGCAGCATGCCCACCGCCACCAGCGCCGCCACGCCCTCCATCATCTCCCGGTTGGTCCCATCCATCAGGTGCCGCCCGAAGACGAATATCAACGCTCCCGCCATCAGCGCCGACACCCAGCCCGCATGCACCACCCTCACGTACGCGGGCGCCTCCATCTTGCGCAGCATCGCCAGCACCGCCGTGACGATGATGGTGGCCTCGAAGCCCTCGCGCAGCAGGATGAGCAGCGTCAGCCACATCACCGAGAGGAAGCTTGCCGCGTCACCGCTGCCGCGGCGCGCCTCGTCCAGCAGCGACAGCAGCACCCGGCCCTCGTCCTGCAGCTTCGGGCTCTTCTGCTCGGCGGCCAGCCGCGCGCTCAAGAAGGCCCGCTCCAGCTTCTGCACCAGCTCGGGGTTCCTCGCGCTCAGCGTCGCCTCCAGCGGCTCCAGTCCGTTGAGGTAGGCGTCCAACAGCGCGTTGCGCGCCCCCATCGAGTCCCCCGCCGCCCCCAGCTTCAGCGCCTGCTCCACATGGCCGCGCGCCACCAGCAGCCCCCGCTCCTCGTCCACGTCCGGCAGCTCGCGGCGCAGGCACGCCAGGTGCTCGGCGCCGTAGTCCTCCACCAACTGAGGATCCGTCGCGTTGGCCAGCTTCTCCAGCGAGGCGCGCGGCGGCTGACCCTCGCAGGCCGGCTGGCGCAGCGTGAAGAGGAAGAAGGCCACCGCCCACCGTTCCTCCTCGGTGAGCTTGGGGAAGCCGGGCATCGGCGTGCCCGGAATGCCGAAGCTGGTGGTGTTGAAGGCCTTGTACGGGGTGAGCCCCGACATGATGTCCGTGTTGTGGAAGTTGGCGGGCCGGGGCTCCATGGTGGCGGCGAGCTCCACCTCCGCCCGACCGTCCGCGCCGTGGCACGTCGCGCACGTCTCCCGGAAGACTCTCTCTCCAAGCGCCAGATCCGGCGGGGCTCGCGGGCTGCGTACCAGGCCCCCGGCCAGCACCAGATCCTCCACCATCTCGCCGCAGTCGCGGCTCACTCCCTCCGCGTCCTCCCCCTTCTCCACCCGCTCCTGGATGGACGCGATGCGCGGCAGGAAGGCCGCTCCCGGGGGGCCCAGCTCGCGTGTGGCTTCCGCCGCCTCGACGATGAAGCTGCGCTGCTCGGCCAGCTCGAACTCCGACTGCGACTCCACCGCCAGCGGGTAGTCCGCCTGGAGGTACTGGAGGATGCCCACCAGCCGGTGCCAGGTGCGCCCTTCGGACGCGCCCTCATCGGCGGCGGCCACGGGTATCGCGAGCAGCAGGGACAGGATCAGGAGACCGGCGTTTTTCACAATTCCGTGTCCTACCAGCCTTCGGCCTCGATTTCAATCTTGCGAATCAGAATCAAAATCTGAGCATGCGGAGGCTCACGGTTTTCGACGCTTCGTCTTCCGCGCTACCGCTCGTAGGTGAGGAAGTGGAAGGAGGGGGTGGTGTCCGTGGCCGGATGGTGCTCCTTCTCCACCAGGCGCCAGGTGGAGAGGTCCACCTCCGGGAAGAAGGTGTCGCACGGGTACTCGCCTTCAATCCGCGTGAGGTACAGCCGCCGCACCTGGTCCAGCGTCTGCCGGTAGAGCTCCGCGCCCCCGGCGATGAAGGGCTCGTCGTCTCCGCGCGCCAGCTCCAGCGCCTCCTCCACCGAGTGCGCCACCTCGACGCCCTCGGGCGCGTAGTTCCGCTGCCTCGTCACCACCACCATGCGCCGGCCTGGCAGCGGACGGCCGATCGACTCGTACGTCTTGCGGCCCATCAGCAGCGTGTGCCCCATGGTGAGCTGCTTGAAGCGCTTGAGGTCCGCCGGCAGCCGCCAGGGCAGGGCGTTGTCCTTGCCGATGCACCCTCGTGCATCCATGGCCACGATGGCG
>QKJM01000545.1 GCA_003249315.1 Archangium sp. | reverse complement strand
AGCGATGGAGGCGCACCTGCCGCCCGGCTCCACGTGGACGCGGCCCTCCAGCGGGATGTTCGTCTGGGTGGAGTTGCCCGAGGGCTCGGACAGCACCGCGCTGCTGGTGCGGGCGGTGGAGGAGGAGAAGGTGGCCTTCCTCCCCGGTCAGGCCTTCACGGTGCCCGGTGGGCGCTCCGCCTCTCACTGCATGCGGCTCAACTTCTCGAACTGCGAGCCGGCCCTCCTCGAGGAGGCGGTGATGCGGTTGGGCCGGGCCCTGGCGCGGCGGTAGAGGCGGCGCCTCGGAGGGGGAGCCTGTCGCCTGGAGCTGGCGGCAGGCCCCGGTACCGTCTCAGTTGGGGCGCGCCTGCTCCTCCATCTTCTTGCGGAGGCTCAGGGGCCGCATGTCGGTCCACACCTCCTTGATGTACTCCAGGCACTCGGCCTTGGCGCCCTGCTTGCCGGCATCCTTCCAGCCCAGGGCGTTCTCGCGATCCGCCGGCCAGATGGAGTACTGCTCCTCGTGATTCACCACGACCTTGTAGATGGTCGTATCCTCATGCTCGCTCATGGTGTGTGCTCCTATGGGTGAGGGGGAAGGGGGGACACCGCGATTCGGGGGGACGGGATTCAATCAGATACGAACCATAAGCGCCCTGAGTCGTTGGGGGAATGGAGGGCACGACTCGTTCTTGTGTGGGTGAACCCGCACTGTACGTTCATCCCCGGTCTGGTATGGTCGCTCACCGGTTCAGCGACCAGTCTATCGGGGAATCCTTATTTCGTTCCAGCAGTCGCTGTTGGCAGCACTGCCGCACGAGTGGCGAAACTGGCAGACGCAGCGGACTTAAAATCCGCTGGCCCATATGGGGCCGTCCGGGTTCGAACCCCGGCTCGTGCATTTCCCGCTATAGTGGAACTCCTGGAATCATCAACCCGGTGAGGACTGCGACCAGCGACGGAGGAGGCGCCCGTAGGGAATGAGGGCGAGAGCGCGCGCGAGCAGATAGGCGCTCATCAGCGCCGCGCTCTCGACGTCCGGGTAGCTGTACTCGACGACCGCGAGGGCGAGTGCCGGGTTGCCCAGGACGGCGATCTTGGCGAGCGCACTGCTGTCCTCCAATCGAGGCCTGCCCGCCCAGTGCCCCATCGCTGCCCCGCCCAGGGTGACCACCATCACGGCTCCGAGCGCCCAGGGGCTGGCTCGAAGCAGGAGCGGAGCGCCCCTTGCGAGCGTCGCCAGGACGGCGAACCCGAAGGCAACCAGGTACGCGACCCAGACGACGCGTGCGAGCAGCCTGGCGGTTCGTGGTAGCAGCGCCGCGACCGCGATGCCTGCCACGAGGGGCAGCATCACCTTCACGAGCGTCATCGTCGCCAGGGGTACAGGCGGGATCGCCACCGAGAGTGGCAGAAGGCGATCGAGCACGGCGACCCAGGTCGGAACCGTGAGCGGCACGAGCAGCGAAACCACGGCCATGATGACGACGACGACCGTTCGATCTCGCACCTTGTGCAGGATCATCGGCGATCCCGGACACACCGCCATCAGCGCGATGATGCCGGTGACCTCCGGGCTGAGCGGCAGCAGCGTCACCGCCGCGAGTGTCAGCAATGGCACACCTATCTCCAACACCAGGAGTGTCCGACCCACGAGCCATCGCTCGCTCCACGTGGCGCGCAGAGCTGCTGGCGTGGTGCTCAACGCCACCGCCAGCACCAGCGCAATCATGACGTTTCGGAGCAGGAATCCCACGACGGCTGACAGCATGTGCGCACCCCAGGCGCGGGTTGGACTGGCGCTGTTACGTTGCGCGGAGCTCCGAGCCACGCAAGGCGGGGCCGCTCGCTCGGAGAGGAGGCGGGCGAACCGGTGGAATTTCCGTCGAGGATGGCTCCCGATGCCCATCATCAAGGCGCGTAGTGATGGTGGGAGCGATGAGCGAGGATCGGCGCCTGTCTCCAGTCGAACTGTTGCGGCAACTCACCCTGGCGATCGAGCGCCTCGCGGTCCAGGGCCTCGCCAGCGGTGCCGTGCGAGGTGCCACCGACGAGCTGCGGGCCGGGATGCCGGAGTTCGATGGTCAGGTCCAGGAGCTGCTCCAGGATGTATTGACGATCCTGGGACGCATGGCTCAGGAGGCGGCCGAGCGTCCGGCCTACCCACCTGGAACCTGGCCGCGCCTCGTCGCGGAGGCGGCGGTACAGGGGGCGATCGAGGAGCTTCGGCGCTCGCTGCCTCGCCTGGATGCACTCTCCAAGGAACTGCTCGATCGCGTGAATGCTTTGCTCGATCGCTCCGCCGAGGTCGCGGCGAGTCGGAGGTCGGATCTCCTCAAGCCGGGTTCCCGCGCGAGGCTCACCGCCGCCGGGGTGGTCGAGGGGGCCTTGAGAGAACTTCAGCAGGCGATGCCCATGCTGGCGCCGCTGACGGCCGAGCTCGCCTCTCAGGCAGGGGGTGGCTTCGTCGCGGGGATCGGCTCGAAGGCGGAGGAGCGGGTCGAGGCCTTCACCGCCCTGCTCGATCGCGCCGGGCGGAGTCTCGTCCACGCCCTCGTGGATCAGCTCGACACGGAGTTGAAGGCCCGGTGGGGCGCTGCGGGGGTGGATGCGAGCGGCGCCGCGGCGGCGGTGGCCGAGCGCGCGGCGGTGGCGAGCGTGCGAGGCGCCTCGGAGGAGCTGGTCCGACAGGTGCGCTCAGTGTCCAGCGGGATGCTCTCCTCCCTGGGAAGACGCCTGCGCAAGCCCGCCATTCTCGCCGCCGGGACGAGCAGCGCGCTCCTGCTCGTCGCGCTCTTCGTCTCGAAGGTCCGTTGAGGGAGCGGAGATGTCTCCACTCCCACGGCTCCCGCGTCTCCTGATTCTGGTCTCATTGGCGGTGCTGCTGGGGGCCTGCGCCACGGTGAAGCCGAGCTCGCCTCTCTTCGAGCGGGTGGGCAGGTCGGACATGTCCATGGGCGAACTGCGCATCCGGGTGCGCGACATGGCGCGCCGCTTCCCGGGGGTCCTCGAGGCCACGGCGGACGACATCTCCGTGCGCTCCGGATCTCCGGAGGTTCGCGAGGCGATGATCCGCTTCAAGAGCAACGTGGTGCCAGCCATGCAGGGTTCTCTCCTCCAGGCGGATCCGGTGGCGGCGCTGATCGACGCGTGGGCGCTGCTGGCCCAGCTCCAACAGGTGCTCCCTCAATGGGCCTCAGGGGCGTCGCTGGAACTGGTGGACACCGCCCAGCGCTCGCTGCGGGAACTGGAGACGGAGGTGGAGGCGCTCTGGAGGGAGCTGACGGGGCGTGAAGATGTCTCCGGCTTGCGCGAACTCGTGCATACCTGGGCGGCCGAGCACCCGCTGACGGGCCCGCTCGTCACGCGCGAGTCCACCGTGCCCCTGCTGGCTGCCTTTACGGCTCGCTCCGGGGTGGGCCTGCTGGGGGCGGCGGCCACTCTCCTCGAGGACACGCAGGATCTCGTCTCGAGGGTGGACCTGTATGCCGGCAGTCTGCCCCGGCAGGCTCGCTGGCAGGCGGAGCTCGTGGCCCAGGAGGCGCTGCAGGCCCCTGTCCTGAGTGAGGCCACGAGCGAGCTGTCGCGGGCGGTGGATGTGCTGGCGCGCGTGGGCAGGCTGGCGGAAGACGTACCCGCGCAGGTGACTCGCGAGCGCCAGGCCCTGCAGGACTTTCTCTCCTCGGAGCGTCGGGCGGTGCTGGCAGCGCTCCACACCGAGCGGGTGGAGTCGCTGGCGGAGGTGGACACGCTGGGGTTGGGCTGGGTGGACCATGCCTTCGACCGGGCCCAGGCCCTGGTGAACCACGTCTTTCTGTGGCTGGTGGCATTGGTGGCCCTGCTGCTGCTGGGCCTGCTTGGAATCGCCGCGTTGCTGGCCCGGGCGTGGCACCGGGGGGAGGGGCTCCCCCGGAGTCGTTTCCGTGGGGGCTCCAGGTTCCCGAGAGGGAGGGCGCCGCCAGGAGAGGCGCATCCTGAGGTCGCATCACCGAGCGGGCCGGGATTGAACCCCGAAGGACACCCGGCTGGGCCCCATCATTAGGTGTTCGGCATCGGATGAGGCTGGAGCCGTCCTATTGACCGTCCTGCGGCGCGTGCTCGGGGTGATCGTCCATCATCCTCATCGGGCAGCCACCCTGGTTCATGCGCTCGGCGTGCTGCCGGACCCGGGCGCGCAGCTCTTCGAGCTGGGCAGGATCCGCGGGCGTGAGGACGAGCCGCGCGCCGCCCTCGGTCTCCTCGACGGTAGCGGTGGAGGGGATCATCCGCATCTCGCCCTGCATGCCCGCGCCTCCCTGGCCTCCGTACATTCCTCGTCCCTCCATTCCGCCGCCACCGACGCCCTCCGCGGCCGGGCCGTGATGGCGGTTGTGCATCTCCGCCATCTTCCGCAGCCGCTGGCGCAGCTCTTCGACCGAGCCTTCGTCCCGCGTGGTGAACGTGAGGGCGACTCCCGTGGGGGTCTCACTGACCGAGACCTGTGTCTCGGGCACGCGCATGGGGCATATCTGTGCGTCCATCTGCTGCCCCTTGACCATTCCTTGTGGGCGCGTGGAGGTGGCCTCGGCGGAGGTGGCCTCCTCGGCGGGCTCCTCCGCGCGTGCGCTCCGCGTGCCCGAGGCACAGCCCACCATCAGCGAAAGCAGCGCTCCTGCCACGAGCGTCCAGACGACTCGAGTGTTCATGCGTGTCTCCCTCTGTAGCGTGCAGCGGAGCGGCACCCTGCCATGGCTCGGTGGGAGCCATCGTCTCGTCTCGAGCCGGCTGTTGGGGGGCGAACCGGTCAGGGCCGGGCGGGTGCCCCATCCGTCGGGCAGCGGA
>QKJM01000430.1 GCA_003249315.1 Archangium sp. | reverse complement strand
GGCCTCGCGTCCCTTTCCGCTGGGCCCCGAGGCGTGTCTTCCGCCCTGGCACGTCTCGTGCCACCCCTCTGACCGCCCTTCCTCTCCTACGCCGGAAGGGCCGTGCTCCTGACACGCGCGAATTCCATGCCATTCCCATGCCACGGAGCTTTCGCCTCCCACCGTGACTCAGGAGAGATCAGCTGTCCAGATTCCTTCAAGAAGTTCAGGGTGTTGGAGCGCCATGCGCACCGGAGGGGGGGGAGTCAAAATGGTGGGTCAGAAATGAATCCCAGTCCGAAATGACCCGGGTAGGGACGAACCCCGCGCGGAAAAACGAGCGGTTGCGGACCGGGTCGGCCCGGTCCGGGTAAGGGGAGACCCTGGCAGGCGCGCCCTGGGGGGGGCGCGGCCCGGCGTCAGCGGGACTCCTGCTCGTAGGGGACGCCGAGGGCGGCGGGGGCGTGGGTGCGCTGGCCCTGGATGGCGAGCAGCAGCAGGGTGAGGAGGTAGGGCAGGGCGAGGAGGAAGCCCTGGGGCACCACGTCCTTGATTTCGGGGAGGCTGGAGGCCAGGCCGATGCGCAGGGCGTTGCCGGCGGCGAAGAAGAGGGCGGCGAGGAAGGCGCCGCGGGGCGTCCAGCGGCCGAAGACCATGGCGGCCATGGCCATGAAGCCGAGGCCGGCGGGGGTGTGCTGCTCGAAGCGATCCAACACGGCGGTGGAGAGGGCGGCGCCGCCCAGGCCGGCGAGGGCGCCGCCGCCCAGCACGGCCAGCCAGCGCAGATTCTGGACGGAGAGGCCGAGGGTGGCCACGGCGTGGGGCTTCTCGCCCACGGCGCGCAGGCGCAGGCCCAGCGGGCTGCGGTAGAGCACCCAGTGGAAGGCGAAGGGCAGGGCGAGCGCCAGCCAGGTGAGGACCGAGTGGCCGGAGAAGGCGCGCAGGAGGGGCACCTCGGCCAGGCCGAAGGGCAGGTGCCAGCGGGAGAGCTGGGTGATGGGGGGCGTGCCGTTGGGGCCGTAGAGGGACTCGAGCAGGTAGGTGCCGCCGGCGAGGGCCACGAGATTGAGGGCCATACCACTCACCACCTGGTCCGAGCGCCAGCGGATGCAGAGGTAGCCATGCACCGCGGCCATGGCCGCCCCGGCGATCATTCCCATCAGCACACCCAGGGGAGTGGGCATGGAGAGGGCGGCCACGGCGGCGCAGAAGGCCCCGGTGCGCATCATCCCCTCCACGCCCACGTTCACCACGCCGGCGCGCTCGGAGAGGACGGCCCCCAGGGCGGCGAAGACGAGCGCCGTGGAGTACTCCAGGGTGGAGGAGAGAAGAGCTTCCAGCACCTCAAGCACGGGGCACCTCCGGGCGCGGCTGGGACTGAGGCTGGGGCTGGGTGGGGGTCACGGGAGCCAGCCGCCGGCGCAGCAGGGAGAGCCACACCAGCCGGCCCGCGACGAAGAGCAGGGCCAGACCCTGGATGAGCTCGGGGAAGCTCTTGTGGACACCCAGCAACTGCATGCGGGTGCCTCCCGCGCGCAGCGCGCCGAAGAAGAGGGCGGAGAGCGTCACCCCCAGCGGGTGGTTGCCGCCGATGAGCGACATGGCGATGCCGTCGAAGCCGTACGGGGCGCCGAGGGTGCCGGGGTAGCGCAGCTCGGTGCCCATCACCAGCAGCGCGCCCGCGAGGCCCGCCAGCGCGCCCGCAAGGCCCATCGCCTCGGCGGTGCGCCGCGCCACCGGGATTCCCGCGGCCCTCGCCGCCTCGGGGCCGAGCCCCACCGCCCGAACCTCGAAGCCCGTGCGCAGCCTCGACAGCCACATCCACACCCCGAGCGCCACCGCCAGCGCCAGGGGGAAGCCCAGGTGCAGCCGGGAGATGTCCCCCATCAGCCGGGGGAGCGCCGCGCTGACCGCGATTTGATCCGTGCCGGAGGTGGAGAGATCCGTGCCGGCGCCGGTCCGCAGGGGGCCGACCACCAGCCAGTTGTCCACCAGGCTCACCGCCACCCAGTTGAGCATGATGGTGGAGATGACCTCGTGGACGCCGCGGGTGAGCTTGAGGCCGGCGGCCACCAGGGCCCAGGCCGCGCCGGTGAGGGCCGCCGCGAGCAGCGCGGCCGGCACGTGCAACAGGGCGGGCAGCTCCACGTAGGCGCCCACGACTGCCGCCGCCAGCGCGCCCACCAGCATCTGTCCCTGGGCGCCGATGTTGAAGAGGCCCACCTTGAAGGCCACCGCCACGGACAGGCCAGTGAGCAGCAGCAGGGAGGCCTTGATGGCGGACTCGCCCAGGGGCCGGATGACCACCGCCGCCCGGCCGTTTTCGAGGAACAGGGGCCAGTCGCCCAGGCCTCCCCGCAGCATGTTCAGGTAGGAGCCGGTGGCGATGGACGCATCGCGCGTGAGGGCGATGGCCACCCAGCACACCACCAGCGCCAGCAACACCGACAGGATGGAGGGAAGCACCTCCCGAATCCGCTCACCCATGGGCAACCTCCTCGCCCGCGGCGAGCATCCTCCGGCCGAGCTCTCGCTCATCGAACTCGGGCCGGTTGAAGGTTCCAGTGACGCGCCCCTCGAAGAGGACGTAGACGCGGTCGCTCAGCTTGAGCACCTCCTCCAGGTCCAAAGAGACGAGCACCACGCCGGCCCCGTTGTCGCGCGCCTCGCGAAGCTTCGCATGCACCTGGGCCACCGCGCCGATGTCCAGGCCGCGCGTGGGCTGTACCACCACCAGCAGCTTCGGCTTCGCGTCCAGCTCGCGCGCCACCACCACCTTCTGCTGGTTGCCGCCGGAGAGGGCCTGTAGGGGCACCTCGGGGTCCGGCGGCCGCACGTCATAGGCCTGCAGCAGCGCCTGGGTGCGCTCGCGCCGGCCGGAGAAGTCCACCTGGAGCCCCTTGGCGAAGGGGGGCTGCGCCTGCCTCCCCAGGGCGACGTTCTCCTCCACCGTCATCGCCTTCACCACGGCGCGCCACAGCCGATCCTCCGGCACGTGTCCCACGCCTCTCTGTCGGGCCTCGGCGGGGGTGAGGTGCGCGAGCGGCGCGCCCAGCAGCATCCCCTCTCCCCCAGCCAGCGGACGCAGACCGGTGAGCACCTCGGCGAGCTCGCGCTGGCCGTTGCCGTCCACCCCGGCGATGCCGACGATCTCTCCCGCATGCACCTCCAGGGACACCCCTTGCAGCGCCGGCCGCCCGTCGGCTCCGAGGGCTCGGAGGTTCGTCGCCTCCAGCAGCCGCTCTCCCTCGGGCGGGTGCCAGGGCTGGTCCTCGGTGGTGGTGGGACGGCCCTCTCCCACCATCAACTCGGCCAGCTCCTCGGGGCGGGTGTTGGCCGCGCGCACCTCGGCCACCAGCCGGCCCCGTCGCATCACCGCCACCCGCTCGGCCACGCTCAGCACCTCGCGCAGCTTGTGGCTGATGAAGACGACGGTGCGTCCTCCGGCCGTCAGCTCCCGGGTCACCCGGAACAGCTCGTCCGCCTCCTGGGGCGTCAGCACGGCGGTGGGCTCGTCGAGGATCAGCACCTGCGCGCCCCGGTGGAGCGCCTTGACGATCTCCACCTTCTGCTGCGAGCCCACGGTGAGGGTGTCCACCCGGGCGCTCGGATCCAACTTGAAGCCGAAGTGCTCGCAGGTGGCGGCCACCTCCTCGCAAGCGCGCTTCATGTCCATCCGGCCCCAGCGGGCCGGCTCTCGGCCGAGCACCACGTTCTCCGCCACCGAGAGGGTGGGGACGAGCATGAAGTGCTGGTGTACCATGCCAATGCCCCGCGAGATGGCATCTCGCGGACTGCGCAGGCGCACCGGCTGGCCGTCCACCACCACCTCCCCGGCATCTGGCTGGTACAGGCCGTAGAGGACGTTCATCAGGGTGGACTTGCCGGCGCCGTTCTCGCCAACCAGGGCGAGGACCTCCCCGGTGCCGATGTCCAGGGACACGTCATCCAGGGCGGTCACGGCACCGAAGCGCTTCTGGATGTGCCGGAGGGAGATCAAAACGTTCTCTCTTTATCAGATGGGGGGGAAGGCGCGGGGGCTCTTTCTCCCGATGCAAGCCTGCCTGTCTTCCTGCTATGGCTGTCCTGTGAGACCTTACGAGCTGATCAAGTCCAAGCGGGATGGGAAGCGGCTGGCGGCCGAGGACATTCGGGCGTTCATCGCGGCGTATACCACGGGCGAGGTGCCGGACTACCAGATGTCCGCCTTGTGCATGGCCGTCTTCTTCCAGGGGCTGGACGAGGTGGAGCTGGGTGCGTGGGCGGGTGCCATGCTCGAGTCTGGCGACGTGTTGGATCTGTCGGACACGCCGGGGGTGAAGGTGGACAAGCACTCCACGGGTGGGGTGGGGGACAAGGTCTCCCTGAGCCTGGCGCCGCTGGCGGCGGCCTGTGGGGTTCCGGTGCCGATGATCTCGGGCCGGGGCCTGGGGCACACCGGAGGGACGCTGGACAAGCTGGAGTCCATCCCCGGCTTCCGGGTGGACCTGTCGGTGGATGAGTACCGCCGACTGGTGCGGGAGGTGGGGGTCTGCCTCATCGGCCAGACGGCCACCCTGGCCCCGGCGGACAAGAAGCTCTACTCCCTGCGGGACGTGACGGCCACGGTGGACTGCATCCCGCTCATCGCCAGCTCCATCATGAGCAAGAAGCTGGCGGAGGGCATCGACGCGCTCGTCCTGGACGTGAAGGTGGGCAGCGGCGCCTTCATGAAGACGGTGGAGGATGCGCGCACCCTGGCCCGGACGATGATCGGCCTGGGCACGGAGATGGGCCGCAAGGTGACGGCGCTCCTCACCGACATGGAGCAGCCGCTGGGCCGGGCGG
>QKJM01001018.1 GCA_003249315.1 Archangium sp. | reverse complement strand
CCGCCCGGCCCGAGTCGGCGCGCACCGTCACCTGGATGGCGGCCAGCTCCAGCACGCGCTCCTCCACCCCCTCGGCCTTCACCGCCAGCGTCTTCCCCTCCGAGGCCCGCACCACCTGCCCGTTCTTCGCCACCACCTCCACCGAGCCCAGGAGCACCTCCACGCGGCTCTCCTCCTCGCCCACGTCCACCTTCACCTCGCTCTCGCCAGCGCCCACGCGGGTGAGGCCGTAGGGCGTGCGGATGGTGATCTCCACTCGCGGGCCCGCCTCCTGCCGCGTGGCCGCCGCCGGCACGCGCGAGAGGACGAAGCCGCGCGCCACCTCCACCACCACGCCACTCTCGTCCTCGCTGAGGAGGAAGCGCGCCTCCGGCCCCACCTCCACCGTGCGCCCGTCGGAGAAGCGCACCGTGGCGCTCCCGTCCGGCCCCGTCTCCACCGCGTCGCCACTCCACAGCGGGCCCTCTCCCGCGGGCGACAGCACCCCCCCGCGCTCCAGCCGGACCTCCCCCGAGAGCGCCTCGAGCCGCGCCAGCGGCGCCACCCCCGCATCCACCGGGAGCGTCTCCTGCCCGGCCACCACGGGCGTATCGGCCCACGGCTCCTCCTCCAGGTCGCAGGCGGCGACCAGCAGCAGACACGACAGCAGCACTTGCGCGGTACGCGGAAACATCACCGGGCTCTGGACCTGGGGAAGAGGTCGACGTTGAAGATGGCCTGCTCGCCCTCGCGCACGGTGATGACCTTCGTCTGGGACAGATGCCCCGGAGCGGAAAAGATGACGCGATACCTACCTTGCGAGAGCTGGAGCTGGAAAGCCCCCCGCGAATCCGTGCGCCGACGCACCTTGGCCTCCGGGATGCGCAGCCAGGCACGCAGCGGCCGGCCCTTGCGCGTGCTGCGCACCTGCCCGGACAGGGTAGCGAACACCGGCCCCTGCTGGGCAAAGGCGAGTGGCACCTCCATCTCTGTCTCGCCGCCGACAATCAGGTTCACCACCTCCTGCTCGGCGCGGAAGTCGGTCGCGGAAACCTTCACCTCCAGCGGACCCGGCTCGAGTTCCTCCAGGAACACCTGCCCCGCCGCATCGGTGAGGAGCTCTGCCCGACCGGGCACGGAGACGCTCGCCCCCGGGAGGGGCGCCCCGCTGCGCGAATCCACCACCGACACACGCAGGGAGCCCCACCGCGGGGCCGGAGCAGGAGCCGGGGGCGGAGCCGAAACCGGGGGCGGAGGCATGGGCAGGTGCGGCATCTCCTTCGGCGCCTCCACGCCGCCCCCGAAGGACAGCTCGAAGGCCGCCCCCACGCGGCTGAGCGTCTGCCGCGCCCGCGTGCCATCCGCGGCCGTCAGCCCGTCACTCACGTACTGGTAGTCCAGCACCAACGCGCCGCCCCACTCTCCCCGGCGCACCAACGGAACGAGCAACGCGCCACCGGCCGAGAAGCCCTGAGAGGAGGCCACCGCGCCGGTGCCGTCACGGGTGGCGAACGCCAGCGGCAGCTCCCCACGCACCTCCGCGCGCAGGCGCCAGGGCAGCGGCAGGAGGACGCGGCCTCCCAGCAGCGCGGCATGGCGCACCGCCGGCCCGAAGCGCAGCGTCCCCGCCTCCGTGACGAAGACAGGGAGCTGCGCGAAGCCATAGCCCGCGCTCACCTCCGCGCGCACCGGCCCCAGCACCACCCGCGCCGCCGGGCCCACCGAGGCTCGCAGCAGGCTGCCCCCCGTGACGAGGCCCGTCCCGTCCGCCAGGCTCAACCCCTCGCGCTGCACTCCCGCCCAACCCCCCAGCCAGCCCTCGCCGAAGATCGCCGCCCACAGCGCCACGTCATTGGGCGTCATTCCCGTGTAGGACACCCGCGGCACGCTCTCCTGCGCCCCTTCCCGGAAGGACAGCCCGTAGCGCAGCCGCAGCGCGGCCTTCTCGGGCGTCTCGGCCCGGACGGCGGAGAGGGGCACCGCCAGGAGGGCGAGTGAGAGCAGGATGACGGAGGGGAACCTGGGGGAAGAGACCGACACACCCCGAGTATAGAAACGAGCAGGTGGCCCCTCCCAACTCGGAAGTGCGCGATTTCACGGAGCGTCCCACCCAGGACGGACTCGTCGTCACCCCGGAAACAGCCCGCCCGCCCTCCCTCCCCCCTGGGAATCCCGCCTGGGCGCCAGCCCCCGGAGCGATCTCGCCACCAAGGACGCGGTGGCTTCTTGCTGGGATGGAAGGGCTTTGCTAAGCATCGAGGCTCGGGAGCGCCGCACCTAACCTCTGAAATTCACTCCGGAAACCTTCGGGGGACCGCGGAAGTACAGGTCGAGCGAACGCTTAGGAGCGTAAACGCCCATGGGCACGCAACTGGTGATGTATGAAGAGGAGTTCACCAAGATCAACGCGGTTTGCGACCGGCTGACCAAGGACGCAAACGCGAAGGTGGTCTTCCTCGTCGACAAGAACGGGCAGCTCATCTCCTCCGCGGGGCAGACTCAGAACATCGACACCACGTCGTTGGCGTCGCTGACTGCCGGCAACGTGGCGGCGATGGGCGGCCTGGCGAAGTTGATCGGTGAGAACGAGTTCCCCCACCAATTCCACGAAGGGGCCAAGGACTCGCTCTACATGACGATCGTCGGGAGCCGAGTGGTGCTGGTGGTCATCTTCGACAACCGGACCAGCCTCGGCCTGGTGCGCCTGCGCATCAAGAAGGCCAGCGACGAGCTGACCAAGATCTTCGAGAGCCTCGTGAAGAAGGCGGACGGTCCCGGGATCGGCTCGCCGTTCGCCGAGATCTCCGACGACGATATCGACAACCTCTTCAGCGAGTAACCCGGGAAGCCATGTCCTTCATCAACTACTCGTCCCGCGAAATCAACTGCAAGATCGTCTACTACGGCCCGGGTCTGTGCGGGAAGACGACGAATCTGCAGTACATCTACAACAAGACGGCCGCGGATACGAAGGGCAAGCTCATCTCGCTCTCCACCGAGACGGACCGCACGCTCTTCTTCGACTTCCTGCCCCTGTCGCTCGGTGAGATCCGCGGCTTCAAGACGCGCTTCCACCTGTACACGGTGCCGGGCCAGGTCTTCTACGACGCCAGCCGCAAGCTCATCCTCAAGGGTGTGGACGGCGTCGTCTTCGTGGCCGACAGCCAGGTCGAGCGCATGGAGGCGAACATCGAGTCGCTGGAGAACCTGCGCATCAACCTCGCCGAGCAGGGCTACGACCTGAACAAGCTCCCGTACGTCATCCAGTACAACAAGCGGGATCTCCCCAACGCGCTGTCGGTGGCGGAGCTGCGCCAGTCGCTCAACCCGCGCAGCATCCCCGACTTCGAGGCGGTGGCCCCCACCGGCGTGGGCGTGTTCGACACCCTCAAGGCCGTGGCCAAGCTGGTGCTGACGGAGCTGAAGAAGGGCGGCTAGGCTCCACGGCAGCCCCTGCTCCGGGGCTGCCTTGCAGACGAGGTCGAGCCTTGCGCTTCTGCTCCTCCATCCTCCGCGTCCTGGCCCTGGTCGGTGCCGGCCTGGGGGTTCCCGCGTTCGCGCAGCAGGAGCCCGCCACCCCGGCCTCCGCGGAGAGCTCCGCCCCCACCTCCGATGGGGCGCTCCCCGCCGCTCCCTCCGCGCAGACGGCCGACGAGGCCTTCAGCACGCGGGTGCGGACCATGGAGGAGCAGATCGTCGATCTGAAGGAGAAGGTCTTCCGCACCAAGGCCCGCCTGCTGCTGCTGCAGGAGACGGTGCTGGGAGGCGATCTCTCCAGCGGCTCCCGCGCGGTGCTCTACCACCGCAACGAGATGGGCAACTCCTTCGTGCTGGAGTCGGTGGCGTACGCGCTGGATGGCGCCCCCATCTTCGCCCGCGCCAACACGGAGGGAGAGCTCTCCACGCGCGACGAGCTGCTGCTCTTCAACGGCCGCATCGTGCCGGGCCAGCATCAGCTCGCCGTCCGGCTGGTGTACCGCGGCCACGGCTTCGGGGTGTTCAGCTACCTCGACGGCTACCGCTTCAAGGTGCAGTCCAGCTACACGTTCGACGCGGAGCCCGGCAAGGTGACGACCGTGCGCGTGGTGGGCTTCGAGAAGGGGGGACTGACCACGGACCTGAAGGACCGTCCCGCGGTGCGCTACGACAGCGAGGTGTCCCGCGATACGGACGAGGCGAAGCAACAGCCCTCCGCCGGGGCCTCCCCCGAGACGAACTAGGGGCCTGCCTTGCGCGCGTCCCGCATCCAGGCCCTGCTGCTCGCGACGATCAGCCTCGCGGCGCCTGGCCTGGCGCACGCCGACGCTCCCCTCCCCGTCACCTCCGCGCCCTCGCTCTCCGAACGCCTGGAGCAGGCGTCCGCGCGGCTCGTGGCAGCCGAGCAGAGCCTGCGCTTCGTCGAGACGCAGTTCCTCGAGCGCCCCGAGCCGAGCGACGAGGAGGCCCGCATGCGGCGCTTCTCCGACGGCGAAATCAAGTACCTCCTGGGCAACTGGAGCAGCGCCTCGGTGCTCTTCTACGATCTGCTGAGCGACCCGAGATTCCGCGCCCATCCGCGCTACGCGGACGCGCTCTTCTACCTGGGGGACTCGCTCTACCAGCAGCAGAACCACATCGGCGCGCGGCTGTACCTGCGCGAGCTGCTGGAGCTGCCTGGCAACCCGAGCCGCTTCAGGGATGCGCTGGCGCGCTACCTGGAGATCGCCAGCCGCATCCACCAGTTCTCCGGCCTGGACGGGTACATCCAGCGCGCGCGGAGCATGTCGGGAGGGAAGCTGCCGCCGGAGCTGGAGTACGCCTACGCGAAGTGGCTCTTCCACCGGAGGGATCTGCCGGACGCGGAGCGACTTGCCCGAGCGAGCGAGGCCTTCACCCCTCTGGCCAGCGCCACCAACGGTCGCTTCCAGCGACAGAGCGCCTACTTCCTCGGGGTGCTGAAGGTGCAGGAGGGCGACTACGAGGGCGCGGTGGAGCGGTTCCGCGCGCTGCTCACCGACACCTCGGAGGAGCCGGAGCTGAAGCGACTGGAGGAGCTGGCCAACCTGTCGCTGGGGCGGCTGCTCTACGAGCTGGGACGCTACGACGAGGCGCTCGACCGCTACGGGACCATCCCTCGTGACAGCGAGTCCTTCCCCGAGTCGCTGTACGAGATTGCCTGGGTGTACGCGAAGAAGGAGGACTTCGAGAAGGCGAAGAACGCCGCCGACATCCTCCTGTTGATGGCGCCCGACTCGACCCTCGCGCCCCAGGCCCGCCTCCTCCAGGGACACCTGCTGCGCGAGATGCGGCGCCATGACGAGGCCATCGCCACCTACGAGGGCCTCGTGGACACCTTCGCGCCGGTGCGCGATCAGGTGGCGACGCTGCTTCGGGTGAACCAGGATCCGATCGCCTACCTCGACAACCTGCTGGCGCGCAACGAACGCACCCTGGACGTCACCACGCTGCTGCCTCCGCTGGCGCTGCGCTACGCCAGCACGCGGCAGGAAGTAACCCACGCGGTGGGGATGGTGAAGGACCTGGAGACGAGCCGGCAGGGAGTGGACGAGGCGCGGCTCCTCGCCACGCGCATCCTCCAGGCGCTGGACGAACGGGCCCTGGAGGTGTTCCCCGAGTTGCAAGAGGGCTACCTGAAGACGGAGGCGGTGGACAGCGCGCTGGCCCGGGTGGAGCAGGAGCTGGTGCGGGTGGAGGAGGAGGCCCTGCGCGAGCGGCTCGCCCCGGAGGAGCAGGCCCGGCTGGAGGCGCTGAAGCGCGAGCGCGAGGCCATGAACGAGCGCTTCTCCAGCCTTCCGGCCACCCAGGAGGAGTTGGACGCCCGGCGGCAGCGGATGAAGGCCCAGGTGGAGGCGCTGGACCGGGAGGCCTTCCGGCTGGGCCAGGAGTTGCGGAGCATGCGCGCCACCACCACCGCGATGCGCAAGTGGGTGGAGGACACGCGCCAGCAGCGGGGCAACACCCTGGAGGAGGAGCAGGCCTTCCTCGCCCAGCTCACCAGCGAGGAGGAGTCCGTGGAGGCGATGCTGCTCGAGCTGCGCCAGATGCGCGCACGCATGGAGGACGAGCGCCACGCGTCCGGCACCCTCGTCTCGGGAGAGAAGCTCATCCGAGATCGCTACCGCGAGGCCCTGGGAAGCGAGCATGCACTGCTGACCGCCGCCGAGCCCCGGGTGTCCGGAGAAGAGGCCGGGCTGGTGTCTCGAGCCCACGAGGCACGCGCGCGGGCCGAGGCGCTGCGCAAGCGGGTGGTGGAGGCCAGACGGCTCCTGCGCGCCCAGGTGGAGCGGCGTGGACAGCTCATCCGGGACAAGGTCCTGGCCGAGCAGCGGCTCCTCCAGAGCTACGGCGACGAGGTGGCCACCGTCTCCGACGACGCGCGCCACCTGGTCGGCCGCATCGCCTACGAGGGCTTCCAGCGGGTCCACCAGCAGTTCCACGAGCTCGTCCTCGAGGCCGACGTGGGGCTGGTGGACGTGGCCTTCACCCGCAAGCAGGACAAGACGGAGGACATCCAACAGCTCTCCGCGCGGAAGGACTCCGAGCTGCGCGCGCTGGACGCGGAGTTCGAGGAAGTCCTCCGGGACGCCGAGTAGCCGCGCCGGATGACCTCGTACATCGGCCCTGGTACGTGACTTTCAAGGTCACGCATGCTATCCATGCGCGCACGCGTGAGCCCACCTCAGGAGGAGGCCGACCTGCCACGTACACCTCATGGCCCATGACCCCGCACGGCGGGAGCTTCGTTGACTGCTAAACCCTGGACTGCTACTCTCCCTAGCGATTCGCTTTTTCCGTTTTTCACCGAGAAATGGCGGAATACGGGTTCTGGTGGCCGGAAGGAGGATAGGGAGCGAATCCAGGCAGTCGGAAGGAGCCAATGGAGCACGAGAGCAAGTTACGGCTGAGGTATCTGCTGGCGTCGACGCTGCTGGGGCTGGCCTGCGCATCGGCCACGCCCATCGAGGGTGTCGTGCGTCCCGAGCCCGGAGGAGCCTTCCTCGAGAGCCTTCCTGGTCCGATGCCGGACTTCGGGCCGTTCGACACCTTCTCGGACGCGCTGCTCGCGGCCTGCTCCGAGATTCTATCGAAGCCGAACGCGACCTCCAGACACGCGGGTGCCCTGGATGACCAACTCCGCTTGCGGATTTCAACCGAGTACTGCGGCTGGCTCTACTATACCCCGGACCACAAGTATGAAATGAGCATGCTGACGGATCAGTCCAGACTGGACGCTCCGAACCAGCGGAAGAGCTGCGAGCTTCCTCCTCGGGTGAACGACCGGAGATACCCGCCAGGCAGCCTCAAATACATCTTCGCTCTTCACAATCATCCCTTCGGGTCAACGCTCTCCAAGTTTGACATCCACTTCATCGTGTCGGCGGGGCAGGAGCTCGGCTTCGAGGCCGAAACCAGGGCCGGAAAGGTGCGGATCGCCGTCATCGCGTTCTTCTCCAACTCCAGCCAGCCTGGACGACCTGCATGCGATGGCTTCTTCCAGTACGTCCCATTGACAGGCCAGCTACTCAAGTGGAGCAACACAGGAGGCAGGTGGTCCTGCGAGCAGACTGGCGCCATCGTCTGGGACGCTCCAGAGGCCTTCCACATCGAGAAGAGAACGGCCCCCTGCTCGGGCTCTACCGAGGTTGCACCATGAGAACGGGAAACCTGTCACTCGTGCTTGCCGCCGTTCTATTGAGCTGCGTGCGGAGCCCTTCGCCCTTCTCCTCCTCAACGGAGAACGACAGAACCATCGTGTTCCCGGAGTTCTATGAGCGCATGGCCATCACCGTCGGGAGTCCAGGCGAAATCTATGACATGGATGGCGAAATCCTCCGGGCCATCACGATTGCCGCCAATGACTTCAGCCCACCTGATGGCAAGGCCAAACCGTGTTGGAAGCGGCAGGAGTCGCAACGCTATCGCGTCATCCGACAGGGAGACATCATCTTCGTCCAGATCTACCTCCACCCGAAGTCATGCGGTCGCAAATACTGGATTCTGGATGGTGGCGTGGAATACGCCATCAGCACCGATGGCCGTATCCTCCGACGCCGCTTCGATGGAGAGGAGCCCTACGAGCCCTCCGACGTCGGAGACGGGGGCGTGAAGGGCACGCTCGTTCCCGCCTCGGAAGTGGGCAGGACAGACTGGCCAGGAACGTCGCCCGCCATCCCCTCGAGTTGGCTGGACGCGGGAACGTATTACCCGCGCCCCGAGACCCCTCCGGCTCCGGATGCCGGCTCCCCGCCCCTTGATGCCGGTTCTCCTCTCCTCGACGCCGGCTCCCCCCTGCCGGACGCTGGTTCCTCCACGCCGGAGGCCGGCCTCCCGGACGGCGGCACACCGGCTCCCGACGCGGGGACGCCGCCCGCGCCCTCGGCGCCTGACGCGGGGTAGGTACAAGCTGGCTCGCCCGGCGGCCCGCGCCATGTGCCCGGAAAGGCCTCCGAGGCATCTGTTGGGGTACGCTGCGCCGCGATGCGCCGTCCCCTGCTGCTCACCCTGCTGACGCTGGCCACCGCGCCCGCCGCCGCGCAGGAGGAGGCACGCCCGGGGGAGACCACCGAGGTCGCACAACCCCCTCGCTCCCCCTTCGCCGGCCTGGGGCGCACGCCCGAGCAGGAGAAGCTGCTGGAGGAGCTGAGCGAGGCCGTCCAGCGCTACGAGGAGGAGTCGCGCGAGTACCACCGCGAGGTGCAGCGCCTCATCCAGCACAGGTACGAGCAGAAGCGCGGCCGGCTGGCGGACGGGTACGAGAAGGCCATCCGCGAACTGGAGGAGCAGGAGCGCCACGAGAGACAGGACGCCATCGCCCGCTTCGAGGAGTTCCTCCGGCGCTACCCCCACGAGCCACGCTACACGCCGGACGTGATGTTCCGTCTGGCGGAGCTGTACTACGAACGCGCCAGCGACACGCACCTCACCGCCATGCGCGAGTACGAGGAGGCGCTGCGAGCACTCCCCCCGGAGGCCGAGCCCCCACCGGAGCCCTCGCCGGACTTCAACCCCTCCATCGGCCTCTACCGAGAGCTCATCGCCCGCTTCCCGGACTACCGGCTCAACGACGGCGCCTGGTACCTGCTGGGCTACTGCCTGGAGAAGCAGAACGCCTTCGAGGAGAGCCGCGCCACCTACCAGGAGCTCATCGCCCGCTACCCGAGCAGCCGCTTCGCCACCGAGGCCTGGGTGCGCATCGGCGAGTACTACTTCGACGCCTACGACGACCCGGAGGCACTCACCCGGGCGGCCGAGGCCTACGAGGCGGCCGTGCGCGCCACCGCCCACCCGCTCTACGACAAGGCCCTCTACAAGCTGGGGTGGACGTACTACCGCATGGACCGCTTCGAGGACGCGGTCCGCCGCTTCTTCGCCCTGGTGGACTTCTACGAGGCCCAGCGCCTCGCCCGAGGAGACGAGGAGGCCGGGGGAGACCTGCGCGCCGAATCGCTCCAGTACGCCGCCATCTCCTTCGCCGACGAGAAATGGGGCGGCCTGGAGCGCGCCCAGGCCCTCTTCGAGGAGCTCGGCCCCCGCCCCTACGAGGGCGAGGTGTACCGGCGCCTGGGCAATGTCTGGTTCGATCAGACGAACCACGAGGCCGCCATCGCCGCCTGGCGGAGGGTGCTGGACAAGGAGCCGCTCGCCCCGGACGCGCCCCAGCTCCAGCAACGCATCATCCAGGCCTACGAGAGGGATCGGCGACTGTCCGAGTCCTTCGCCGAGTCGAGGAAGCTCTCCGATCTCTACGCGCCAGGCTCCGACTGGTACCAGAAGCACGAGCACGAGCCGGACGTCCTGGCCGCGGCGGACGACCTGGTGGAGAAGAACCTGTACGGCAGCGCCCTCCATCACCACCAGCAGGCGCTGGTGTTCAAGCAGGAGGGCAAGCTCGAGCAGGCCCGCTCGAGCTTCGAGACGGCCGCGAGCGCCTACTCCCGCTACCTGGAGCGCTTCCCGCGCAGCAAGAACGCCTACGAGCTGGAGTTCTACCTCGCGGAGTGCCTCTACAACTCGCTGCGCTTCGCCGAGGCGGCGGAGCACTACGCAGCGGTGCGCGACTCGCCCCAGGGAGACAAGTACTTCGCCGAGTCGGCCTTCAACGCGGTGCTCTCCTGGCAGAAGCTGCTCGAGCAGGAGGTGAAGGCGGGCAGGGAGCAGACGCGCGTGCCGGTGCGCTCCAGCGAGCGTCCCGAGGACCAGCCGGTACAGCCCACGCCCCTCACTGACCTGGAGGCGAAGCTGGTGGTCGCCTCGGACGCGCACGTGGCGAAGCTGCCGGCGAGCGAGCGTAGCCCGGGCATCGCCTACAAGGCCGCGGAGCTGTACTACACCCACGACGACTTCCCCGAGGCCCGCCGACGCTTCGAGGCCATCGTCCGCGCCTTCCCCCACCACGAGGTGGCCCGCTTCTCCACCAACCTCCTCGTGGAGAGCTTCCTCGTCGACAAGGACTGGCGGAGCGTGGAGGAGGTCAGCGGCAGGCTCGCCGCCAACGAGGAGGTGATCGCCCCCTCCAGCGACCTCCATCGGGACCTGGTGCGCTTCAAGCTGGCGGGCCGCTTCAAGCTGGCCGATCAGCTCCTCGAGCAGGGCCAGTACGAGGAGGCGGCGACGAAATACCTCCAGCTCGTGGACGAGGCCCCGCGGCACGAGTTCGCCGACAAGGCCCTCAACAACGCGGCGGTGGCCTACGAGAAGACGCTCCGCTTCGACTCGGCCCTCGAGCTGTACGAGCGCATCTACCGCGAGTACCCCTCCTCCCCGCTGGCGAACGCGGCCCTCTTCCGCGTGGCGGTGAACGCGGAGAACTCGTACGACTTCGAGAAGGCGGTGGCCAGCTACCAGAAGCTGGTGAAGGACTACCCCGCCTCGAAGGACCGCGAGGCCGCGCTCTTCAACGCCGCGCGCCTGCTCGAGGGCCAGCAGCGCTACGCCGAGGCCGCCGCCGCCTTCCTTCGCTACGCCTCCCTCTTCCCCGACGCCGAGGACGCCCCGCGCAACCAGTTCCGCGCCGCCCTCATCCTGGAGAAACAGGAGGACTGGCGGGGTGAGATCCGCGCCCTGGAGGCCTTCGTGCGCAAGTTCGCCTCCCGCTCCGCCCAGGTGGAGCTGGTGGTGGACGCGAAGCGCCGCATCGGTGACGCGTGGAAGAAGCTGGGCAAGGAGCGCGAGGCCCTGCGAGCCTGGACGTCCGCCGCGGACGAGTTCGATCGCCGCAAGCTCCAACCGGACACCCACCCGCTCGCCGCGGACGCCGCCGCCCGGAGCCGCTTCCAGCTCGCCGAGGCCGCGTTCCGCAAGTTCGACAAGCTCAAGATTGGTGGCCGGGGCCGGAAGCTGGAGCGCAGCTTCACCGCCAAGCGCAACGGGGTGAAGTCCGTCAACGAGGCCTACGCCCGCGTCTTCCCCTACAAGCGGCTGGAGTGGACGCTGGCCGCGCTGTACCGCCGCGGCTACGCCCTGGAGCGCTTCGCCAACACCATCATCGAGACGCCCGTGCCCCCGGACGTGAAGCGGCTCGGCGAGGAGGCGGTGGTGGCCTATCAGGATCTGCTCGCCCAGCAGACGCTGACGCTGGAGGAGGCGGCCGTGGAGAGCTACGCCGCCACCCTCCAGGAAGCACGGAAGAACCGCATCTCCAACGAGTGGACGAAGCGCACGCTCGAGGCGCTCCACCGCTTCCGGCCCCAGGAGTACCCGGTGCTCAAGGAAGCAAAGAACGCCATCGCCTCGAACCTGCTCCACCCCGAAGGCCTCGTGGACGAACCGGGCGCCCGGCCGCGTCCCCCTCCCCCACCCGCCCCCGAACAGGAGGAAGCGAGCGCCCCGGAGGAGACCCAACCCCTCGAGGAGGAAGGAGAATGAGCGCCCGCCGACTGCTCGCCGCGGGGCTGCTGCTGGCCTCGGCCTGCTCCACCACCCCCGCCCCGCGCCCGGACACGCCGCCCACCGCTCAGTCGGCGCCCGCCACCACCCCGTCGCAGGAGGACGAGAAGAAGCCCCCTCCTGTCGCGGACGTAGCCTCGCTGGCCCTGCGCGGCGAGCTGACGGCCGCGAGGTCGGGGCTCGAGACGCACCTGGACGAGCACCCCGAGGACGCCGCCGCATGGACGAACCTGGGCATCGTCCACGAGCGCATGGGCCGAGCCGAGCAGGCCGAGAGCGCCTACCGCAAGGCGCTGGAGCTGAAGCCGGAGCAGCAGGCCGCCTGGGACAACCTCACCCGCCTCCTCTGCCGCTCCGGCCGCGCCGACCCGGTGGAGACCTGGCTCCGCGAACAGCTCCAGACGACTCCGGAGGCCCTCCCTCCGCGCATCGCGCTCGTGCTGGCGCTGCTGGCCCAGGAGAAGCTCGAGGCCGCCTCCTCCGAGGCCCGGCGGGTGCTGAAGGCGGACGAACGCAACGTGCGCGCCATGCAGCTCCTCTCGCAGGTGTACTACCGCGAGCGGAAGTACGAGCTGGCGAAGATGGTGCTGGAGAACGCCCGCACCCTCGCTCCGGAGGAGGCCGCCACCCACAACGCGCTGGGGCTGGTCCATCTGGCGCTCGAAACGAGGCCCGCGGCGCTCGCGGCCTTCCAGCGGGCCGCCGAGCTGCGTCCGGACTTCGCCGAGGCCCGCAGCAACCTCGGCGCCCTGCTCAACCAGGCCGAGGACTACTCCGCCGCCGCCCGCGAGTTGGAGGCCGCCGTCCAGGCCGCGCCGGACCTCGTCGCCGCCCGCCTCAACCTGGGCAACGCCTACAGGGGCCTCGGGGACTTCTCCCGCGCCCTCGCCGAGTACCAGCGGGTGCTGCGCCTCGCCCCCGAGCTGTCCGATACCTACTACAACCTCGCCCTCCTCCATCTCGACGCGGAACCCCCGGAGCTGGACACCCTCGTCCGGTTGAACACCGCCATCTCCTTCCTCGAGCAGTACCGCGCCCACGGCGGCCAGGACGAGCGCGTGGAGGACTACCTCCAGGACGCCCGCAAGGGCATCGACAGGGAGGAGCGCCGCCGCGAGCGAGAGAAGCGCAAACAACTCCGCCAGGCCCCTGCCCCCCAGGCCCCCGACTCGGATAGAGTGGCCGGCGACGAACCGAAGTGAGCCCGTCCATGCGACCCCTCCTCACCCTCTTCCTCCTCCTCGCCGCACCCGCGCTGGCCCAGGACGCCTCCTCGTCCACGGACAAGGACAAGGGCGCCAGGAAGAAGAAGGTCATCCGCCTGGACGCCATCACCGTCGAGGGGCGCATCCAGAAACCCCAGGCCTTCTACATCCTCCAACGCTCCAGCCTGAACTTCGACAAGCTCGACAAGAGCGAGAGCTTCGTCCCCAAGGTCGTCAAGAGCGTGGAGAAGGAACCCCTCTAGGGTAGGAAGAACCTGGCACATGGCTTCCACCCAGCAGAGCCGAGTCCTCCGCGTCGGTGTCGCCCAGGACGGGTGCATCCTCGAGGAGCGCCTCCTGCGCAAGAGCGCCAGTGTCACCATCGGCATGGGCCCGAAGAACACCTTCGTGCTGCCCCTGCCGGACCTGCCGGCCCACTTCACCCTCTTCGAGCACCGCAAGGGCCAGTACCAGCTCGTCTTCACCGAGGACATGCAGGGCCGGGTGGACCTCGGCTCCTCGGTGGTGGACTTCCAGACGCTGCGCGTCCAGGGCCAGGCCACGACGCGCGGCATGGACCAGTACGTGCTACCGCTGCCCGAGAGCGCCCGCGGGATGGTGCGGTTGGAGCACGGCCTGAGCCTCTTCTTCCAGTTCGTCACTCCCCCTCCCCTCCCGGGGAAGGCGGATCTCCCGGCGGCGCTGCAGGGAGGGCTGTGGCGGACCCTGGACCGGGTCTTCTTCACCATCCTCGCCGCCTCGCTCCTGCTCCACTTCTCCGGGGCGGCGCTCATCATCGCCGCGGAGCCTCCACCCGAGCCCGAGCTGTCGCTGGACGAGCTGCCGGAGCGCTTCGCCCGGGTGCTCATGCCGCCCAAACAGGAGGAGAAGAAGCCCCAGGCCGACACGGCCCAGGCCGCCGCGACCGAGACGAAGAAGCCCCAGAAGGACGCGGATGACGAGCCCGCGAAGCCGTCCTCCGGGCCCTCCTCTCCGGAGGAGGCGGCCGCCCGGCGCGCCGAGGCGGTGAAGAAGGTCCAAGGCAAGGGCCTGTTGAAGATTCTGGGCTCCTCGGGAGGCAGCGGCGGAGGCGCCTTCGCGGACGTGCTCGGCGGCAGCACGGGCGGCGGGGACATCGCCGCGGCGCTGGCGGGAGCGGGCGGCGTGGGGGTAGCCACCGAGGCCTCCGTGGGCTCCAGCGGCCCGCGCGGCGGCGGCACCGGCAAGGTAGCCGGCATCGGCTCCCTGGGAACCAGCGGCGGCGGCAACGTCAACCTGGGCACCAAGAAGGAAGTCAAGGTGTCCGGCCGGGTGCGCGACGCCGCTCCCGAGGTGGAGAGCTCCGACGTGGATCGCAACGCCCTGGCCCACTACGTGAAGGCGCGCCTCAAGGCCATCCAGAACTGCTACGAGAAGGAGCTCAAGCGCAACCCCAGCCTCAAGGGCAAGGTGCTGGTGCGCTTCAACATCCGCACCAACGGCCGCACCGGGGACGTCGAGATCGAGGAGAACACCCTGGGCAACGACGCGGTGGCGAGCTGCATCCGCACCGTGATTCGAGGCTGGACCTTCCCCTTCAGGCCCGAGGACGAGGTGCCCGTGGCCTACCCCTTCGTCTTCTCGCCCGCGGGGTAGGCCGGGGCCCAGGCCTTTGGTTTGACACCTTCGCCCCTCCTCTCTACCGTCCGGAGGGAGGCTTGGAGCCCCGGAGTGGAGGACATGCGCTTCATCGGACTGCTGGCGGTGGTGCTCACGTGTGGGCTGGTATCGGCCCAGCCCGTGGCGCGTCCCGATCCGGCCCCCGCTCCCGCCCTGGAGAAGCCCGGCAGCGTGTCGGACGCGGAGAAGCTCGAGCGCAGCTCCCAGGCGCTTGGAGCCATGCGCGAGGTGCTCCGGGACGTGCTGGCCAAGCTGGAGGAGGCCCGGCGCGCCAAGGACGTGGTGAAGCTCAACTGCGTCAACGAGAAGCTCACCCAGGTGAAGGGCCTGCTGCGCATCTCCGAGCAGGCCGACGTGGCCCTTCAGGAGGCGCTGGTCCGCCGCGAGGTGACGTCCAGCGAACACGAGTACACCAAGGTGATGATCGCCTGGCAGAAGGTCTCCCAGCTCCGCAGCGAGGTGGAGGAGTGCATCGGCCAGCTCGCCTTCCGCACCGACGAGAATCTCCTGGTGGAGGTGGAGGAGCCCGAGGAGCTGCCCGGAGGAGATCCCACCCGGCCTCCGCCTCCCGAGGACGTGCGGATCCGCCCCCCTCCCGCCAGCCCCGTCCGATGATGCGTTCCCGGCGTTCCGCCAACACGTGGAGGGCCTGGGGCCTGCTGGCGATGGCCCTGCTGTGGCCCGCGCTCGTGTGGGCACAGACACCTGGCGGCAACGGCATCAAGGTCGGCGAGGGCCGGCTACACCCCTCCTTCGAGCTCGAGACGCGACTGGACAGCGCGGCTGGCTACTTCCCGCCCCCGGGAAACCTGGACCCCGCGGTGGTGTCGGACACGCTCTCCGGCGAGCTGCTGCTGCACTTCCGGCCCGGGGCGCGGCTGGAGCTGCCCGCCAGCTCCAAGGTGGACGTGAACCTGACGGGCTACCTCGACTACGTCCACTACACCGGCCTGTTGACGGAGAACTCGGGCGTCGCGTCGCGCCTGGAAGGGCTGGGAGATCTCAGCGTGCGCTTCAGCGAGGGGGCGCCGGTGGAGGTGGAGGTGGGGGACCACTTCGAGCGCTCGGACCGGACGCGCAACGCGGCGCTGGGCGTGGGCGTGCTGTCCCTCTTCAACGAGGTGCGGCTGGCCGTGCCGCTACGGCCCGGCGGCGGCGCCCTGGAAATCACCCCCAAGGCCACCTGGGCGGTGGAGTTCTTCCAGCCGCTGGGCGCGCTGTCCCCGGTGGGCTGCATCGAGAGCACGTGCGATCCGTCCGTGGTGAGGCAGTTCGACTACAGCAACCTGAGCACGGCCGTGCAGGCCCGCTGGCGCTTCCTCCCGAAGACGGCGCTGGTGGTGGATGGCCGCTTCGACATGCGCACCTACTTCCAGGGCTCCAGCCCGAACGCGCTGCTGCTGCACACCACGGCGGGCCTGGCGGGCCTCATCTCTCCGAAGCTCTCGGTGACGGCGAAGCTGGGCTGGGCGCAGGACTTCGGCGCGGTGGGAAGGGGCACCCTCCTCGCCCAGCTCGAGGGCTCCTACCTGCTGAGCACCACCATGAGCGTCAAGGCGGGCTACACGCGCTCGATGGAGCCGGTGGCGGCCTACGGCCTGTTCCGCGATGACCGGGGCTACGTGGAGGGACAGGCCCTGCTGGGCGGTCGGCTCACCGTGCGAGGCCTCGCCGCCTTCGACTACCTCAGCTTCCAGGACGCGAGCAACCCGCGACGCGACACCACCTTCCGGCTGGACGTGGGGCCGCAGTACCAGTTCCAGCAGTGGCTCGTCGGAGGGGTCGGCTACATGCTTGGGACGCGGTCATCCACCAGCTCCGGCGCCGGCCTCAACTACACCCGGCACGAGGGGTATGCTCGGATGACCGTGACGTACTGAGACGGCCTTCCTGATGATGCGCTTCCCCTCCCTCCTCGTGCTGCTGCTCGGTGCGCTGACGGCGTGCCACACCCCAGTGAGCGCCTCCAGGGCCGAGCCCTCGCCCCTCCCCGCCTCCGAGCTCCTCACCACCCCCACCCTGGGCCCGGGAGATCTGGTGGAGATCCGCGTCTACCAGGAGCCCGACCACTCCGGCGTGTGGGGCCTGTCCGACCAGGGCACGGTGGACTACCCGCTGTGCGGCAAGCTGCACCTGGCGGGCCTCACCTCCAGCCTCGCCGAGGACGTGCTGCGCGAGTGTCTGGCGCGCTACCTGCGCTACCCCACCGTGACGGTCATCGTCCGCGAGTACACCTCGAAGAAGGTGTTCGTCCTCGGCGAGGTGCAGAAGCCGGGCACCTTCCCCTACGAGCAGGGGATGACCATCATCCAGGCGATTACGCTGGCCGGAGGGCTGACCAAGCTGGCCTCGCCCAACGGCACCCACGTGGCGCGGCAGGCGAAAGAAGGCCAGCGGAAGATCCGCGTGCCCCTCAAGGAGATCAGCGAGGGCCGGGAGCGCAACTTCCTGCTCCAGCCGGGGGACATCGTCTTCGTGCCGGAGGGCTTCCTCTAGGCGCCGGGCTTCCAGCCCACCTCGGCGAGGAAGCCCTGGCACTCGGCGATGAGCTCGGGGCCCAGGCCGGGAGCGCAGGCGAGCACGTCCCCATGGCCCACCTCGAAGGGGGTCCCGTCGATGCGCACCATCACCCCGCCGGCCTCCTGCACCAGCAGCGCTCCCGCGGCCACGTCCCAGGGCTTGAGGCTGAACTCGAAGAAGCCGTCGAAGCGGCCGGACGCCACGTAGGCCAGGTCCAACGCGGCGCTGCCCGTGCGGCGGATGCCCTGCGCTCGGACGATGAAGCGGCGCAGCAGCCCGAGCGGCCCCTCGGGACGGAGGTGTACGTCATAGGGGAAGCCGGTACACAGCAGCCCGCGAGACAGCTCGGT
>QKJM01000004.1 GCA_003249315.1 Archangium sp. | reverse complement strand
GGGGAGAGGGTGGCATAGGGCCGGTAGAAGGACTCCCATAGCGCGGCGCGTCGTCCCCTGGGCCGGCTGCGGACCTCCCCCAGCGGCGCGCGGGCGCAGTAGGAGGCCACCAGCAGGTCGGTGGCCACGAGGATGAGCAGGAAGAGCACCCCCATCACCACCCCGCCGTGGACGGGGCCGATGTGGGCCCGGTCGGTGAACTCGGGGAGGCCCGTGGGTGCGCGTGGGTGGCTGTATACCTTCACGAACCAGGTCACCATCAGCACCAGCAGGATGGGGCCGTAGGCCCGGTTGAGCCGGGTGGAGATGGCGGAGAAGAGCGAGAGCTGGATTTGTGGCCGATCCAGCTCGGCCGCCAGCTCGCGCATGGCGTCCGGATCCGGCGGCTCGCGCCGCAGCAGGGGCGCCCAGTAGCCGTCCTCCAGCAGCCGCACCCGGCGGATCCACATGTCGTAGTAGCGGTAGCGGCGCGCCTCGATGAGCAGGAAGGAGGACACCATCCAGATGCCCACCAGGAAGACGACGTGGGATGTCTCCGGGGAGGCGAAGCCGAAGGAGATGACGGCCGCGGTGGTGGTGAGCGCCCAGTTGGTGGTGTTGTCCAGGCGCGAGCGCCAGGTGTCCGAGCGGCTGAGCTCGCCGCGGTAGAGATGCACCATCGCCGCGTCCGGCAGCCGCGGCTCGTGCTCGTCCTTGTCGTGCCCGTTCCCTCCGTTCGCCATCCCATGTCCTCCTGGGGCCGGGGGGAGGTTCCTGACCTGGCCCCGGGTGCTTCCAGAGAAGAACCACCCACTCCCGAGCAGGGTGTGCATGGTCCGTATCGCCCGCATGGGGGGCACCCGAGGAGGGCTCGCTCCGGGGCGGTGCAATCGATTGCACGATGCCTCGAGGGGAGCAGGCGGGCGGGGAGAGCGGGATGGCCGCGCCGGCCTGGCGTGCCCACCCTCTCCCGGAACCATGGCCCTCTTCTTTTCCCAGGAGACTCCTCCCCAGGTGGATCCAGTGGCCTCGCTGCTGCGGGTGCTGGAGGAGAACCAGGAGCGGGTGGCCCGCCTGTGGGGCAAGCGCGTCCGCTTGGAGACGCATGAGGTGGACATCCCGGGGCGCAACCTGCGCGCTCCCCTGCGTCGGCTCATCGGCGAGCTCGTCCGCCTGCTGGGGGAGCGGGGCCAGGACACCTTGCGCATCTGGCCGGAGATGGTGCGCGCGCACGGAGTGCGCCGGTATGACCAGCGCTTCGACGCGGAGGACCTGGCGCGCGAGTTCAAGGCGCTGGAGGAGGTGCTGCTGCACGTCTACGCCCGGTCCACGGGGAAGCTGGAGCCGGAGGTGGCCTCCTTCATCGTGGAGCTGGTGGGTGAGGCGCACGCCTCGGCGCAGGCGGCCTACGCGCGAGTGCTGAGGACGGAGGAGGTTCGCTTCCGCGAAGCGGCGGTGATGGAGTCGGTGCTGCACCACGTGGAGGTGGGCATCCTGCTGGTGGAGGTGGACGGAACGGTGTCCTTCGCCACCCCGCCGGTGAGCCGGCTGGTGGGGGTGCCGATGCGCTCGGTGGTGGGAGCGCGCGGGCTCCCCTCGCTGGCGGCGGTGCTCTCCCAGGTGAACGCCCGCCACCCGGCCACCGGCGAGTCCTTCCGGGTGCAGGACATGCCCTTCATCCGGGCCCTCAAGGAGCAGGGGCCGGTGCGAGGGGTGATGATGGTGGTGGAGCGGCCTGGCGGCGGCGAGGCGACCCTGGAGATGAGCGCCACCCCCGTCTGGGAGGAGGGCGGCGAGCTGGCCGGCGTCATCCAGACGTTCACGGATCGCACCGAGTCCGCGAACAAGACGAAGGCGTTGATGAGCGCCCACGACGAGCTGCGCCGGCTGCAGGGGCGGCTGCTGCAGCGCACCCGCACCCAGGCGCTGGGGCAGCTCGCCAGCGGCGCCGCGCACGCGCTCAACAACTTCCTCAACGTGTTGCGGCTGCGGATCACCCTCCTGCGACGCGAGTTCAAGCCCGAGCACCTGGACGCGTTGGATCGGACGGTGGGGCAGATCGGCGAGCTGGTGGGGCGGCTGCAGGAGTTCAACGTGCAGCGCAAGGAGGAGAAGCTGGCGGATGTGCGGGTGGACGACACGGTGCGCGAGGCGCTGGAGCTGGCGCGGGCGGAGCTGGAGCAGCGTCAGCCCCGGGTGCAGGTGGAGCTGGCGCTGGGCGAGCCGGGCGTGGTGAGGGCGGATCCAGGCTTCCTGCGCGAGGTGGTGGTGAACCTGCTGCTGGCCGAGCGGGAGCGGCTGGGCGAGCAGGGGGGGCGGGTGCGGGTGGTGACGCGCGCGGAGGCGGAGGGGTGGGTGGCGTTGTGCGTGGAGGACGTCGTGCCGTACGGGGCGGAGGAGCTGGAGCGGCTGTTCGATCCCTTCAACCGGGAGGTGGGGGCGCCGCAGCTCTCGCTGCAGCTCGCGGTGGCGCGTGACCAGGTGCGACGCTGGGGGGGCGAGCTGACGGTGGAGAACCTTCCGGAGAGGAGGGGCGCGGCCTTCGTGGTGAGGCTGCCTCGGGTGCGCCCGGAGCAGAAGAAGGGAGAGGCGGAGGAGGTGTCCTGGGCGGCGGGGCCGCGGCGCTTCCAGCAGACGCGTCGGGTGCTGGTGGTGGACGACGACCTGGACAACGCGCAGATGATGGCCGAGGTGCTCAGCGAGGAGGGCTACGACGTGAAGGTGGCCCACGACGGGGAGACGGCGCTGAGGATGTGGGAGGAGCGCCGGTATGACGCGGCGCTGCTGGACGCGGTGATGCCAGACATTTCGGGCTGGGACGTGGCGCGCGAGCTGCGCCAGCGCTCGCCCCAGGCGCTGCTGGCCATGGTGACGGGGATGGACGTGCGGGGGCAGAGCCGGGCCAACCTCGCCCTGGTGGACGCCGTCTTCCGCAAGCCCATCGACGTGGGCGTGCTCGACGAGTTCCTCGGACAGTCCGGCGGGGCCGCCCCGGTCCCGCAGCCACACTGAGGGACGCGAGTGTCGGCGCTCACTTGTGCGGGGTGATGAGCTCGCCGTGGCGCTTTCTTCTCGGGCTCTTGGATACCGAGCGCGCCGTGCTCCGCTTGTTGGCGATGTCGCGCTGCTTGCGCGTCTTGCGCCCCTGTTTCGGTGGGTCTCCGTGCCGGCGCAGGGCTTCCGCCTCGGGCGTTCCCTTCAACACATGTCCCCGTCCGGGGTGCCTCGACTGCTTGACGTTCTTCTTCGATGGCATGCCATCCTCCCTCGTGTTTGCAGGTACTCATGTCCATGAGGGACGGCCACGCCCTGACGGTCCGGGCTCCGACCTCCTGTCCTGTCGCCTGGCGGAAAGGAGGCGCGAGGGGCGCTGGACTCCCCCTCTCCCGGCACGCGTACATGGGTGCATGAGCAGCGCGCAACCGAGGGAAGCACCTCCTCCCCGCTGGCGGGAGGAGCTGGACGAGCGGTTGGCCCGGGTTCAGCCGGCGGACACCATCCGAGGGCTCTTCATCAAGGGCCTCATGGATGCCGTGCGCGCCCTGGGGGACGAGGCGCTGGTGCGTCGCTGTATCGCGGAGGCCGGCGGCGAGGAGCAGATCCTCGACTTCTTCATGTACCCCCTCGGCGTGGACCTTCGGCTCACCTATACCGCCGTGGGCCTGCTGGAGGCGCGGACCGGCAAGGGCCTCGATGAGGTGCTCGAGCTGCTGGGTCGCCAGGCAACGGCGGACTTCCTGGGCTCCATCGTGGGCAGGACCCTCCGGATGCTGGCGGGGAGCGATCCCCGTCGGATACTCAACGGCCTGCCGTCGGCCTACGCTGTCTCGGTGAGCTTCGGCGAGCGCGAGGTGGTGTGGACGGGACCGCGGAGCGCGCACCTCACCATGCGACGCGAGTTCCTTCCCACCCCCTTCCACGAGGGCACGCTGCGGGCCGTGCTGGAGAGCGTCAACGTGAGGGGCCGGGTTCAGGGGCGCCAGTTGTCGCTGCTGGACTCTGAATATGAGGTCTCCTGGGAGTGATGAAGGGGCGCTCCAGCCGCTCGCGCTCCCACCCCCCGAGCTCCGCGCCCGCCTCGTAGGTGCTCTGGAGGAAGTCGAGCAGCAGCGCATCCGGCTCGTCAGCGCGGCGCACCTCCTCGTAGGGGAGGAGGTACTCCCCTAGCTCCTTGTCGTACCGGGCCGCGCGAGGGCGCACCGGGGCGGTGGCGAAGCCCGGTGGCTCCGGGGCGGCGTAGCAGTAGAAGGCCGCGCCCCCCGTCCGCTCGGTGCCTGGCCAGAAGCCGGCGCTGAGGACTTCCTCGCAGTAGGCCTCGCGCGTCACCGCGTCCGCCCCCGGTCGCTCCGGCGCGGGCCGGCCCGAGAAGCGTGTCACCGCCAGGTCGAAGCTCCCCCAGAAGAAGTGTACCGGGCTGCACTTGCCGGTGAAGCGGGCGCGGAATCGATCGAGGACGCGGTGCGCCTGTACCAGCGCGCGCCACCAGCGCCAGGCCTGCTCGGGTACGTATGTGGCGTGGTGCCAGTCCTCGCCGAAGGGGGTGAGGTCATCCGGAATCTCGCAGGGCACGTCGCTGATGGATACCTCGATGCCCAGCGAGCGCAGCGTGGCCAGCGTGTCTCGGTAGAACTCCGCCACTGGCCGGGACTCGAGCTCCATCACCCGCAGGCCCCCGTCGCTGCTCTGGAAGCGCAGCTCGTGGTCGATGAAGTCGAAGTCCACCTGCACGAGGCTCGAGCCGGAGGGCATGGGCGAGGTGGTCAGCCCTCGCGCCGTCACGTACAGCGCCACCTGCCACCAGTGGTTCATCATCGGCGCGAGCGCGAGCCGCACCTTGC
>QKJM01000006.1 GCA_003249315.1 Archangium sp. | reverse complement strand
AAGGGCAAGCGCGGCTGTGCAGCTGACTGGAATCGCTCCCCTTCCAAGCACCCTTTGGCTACCAGTAGCACGGTGAGGACCACAACCATCAGGAGGAAAAGACCACCCCAGATGTGCCCGAGCAGTTCGGCGCGGGGGAGGCGGCGCAGGGCCTGGAGGCGAGGCAATCTACCCATCAGCGGCTCGACTCAAGCCTTCTTCCCGTAGGCGTCCCGGCACTCGGCACTACAGAAGTAGTGGCCATCCGGGCCGCGCACCGCGGTCGACTTGGGCACGTACACCTCGCAGACCGGGTCTTGCACCAGCTCTCCACCATCCAATCGGCCCGAACGGTCTGGTCGAGGTTCCTCGGAAACCCGCGGACCAGCCCCGCCAGCCCCCGGGAACAACCCCTTGACCAGGCGGTAGAGGAGCCATATCAACGCACCATACAGGAGCAGTCGGATCAGACCCATCAGGGCTTCCTCTCCTCCAGGGAATCGAGCCACGCCGGCCGGCCGAGAAGTCGGACGTCGTCCGTGGGTCCGAGGTCAGCCAGCAGCTGGCCCACAGAAGCCTCCAGGCCGGGGTGCACAACTTCTGTGGCGATCTCAGCCAGGGGCACCAGCACGAAGCCCCGCTCCTGCATCCGTGGGTGTGGCAATTCCAACCCTGGTTGCTCGAGCACGAGGTCCCCGTACAGGATCAAATCCAGGTCCACGGTTCGAGGCCCCCAGCGCACCGCGCGGGTGCGACCCAGGGAAGTCTCGATGGCCAGCAGATGCTCGAGCAGGGCCGCCGGGCCCAACTCCGTTTCCACCTCCAGCGCCCCGTTGACGAACTCGGGCTGATCCTCCACTCCCACCGGTGCGGTCCGGTACAGGGAGGAGACCCGGCGGATTCGGGTGCCACGCAAAGAAGCCACTGCCGCCAAGGCGCGCCGGAGGTTGTGCTCCACGTCCCCGACGTTCCCGCCGAACGCGATGTAAGCCCGCCCCATCTCAGCAGTCCCCGATCCTGCGGCGTTTCATGGTGTAGTCCTTTAGACCGCCTGGCCGAGGAACGCGGCGGCGCATGCTACCAGCCCGGCGCGGCAGCCGTCCAGAATCGGGCAGGAGGAGGCGTCTTCGGGAAGAAGCCGCCTAGAGCCCCAAGAGGTCCGTCATTTCGTAGAAGCCCTTGGGTTGGGTTGGCAGCCAGAGAGCCGCCCGAATCGCACCGCGGGCAAAGGTCTCCCGGCTCGAGGCGCGGTGGGTGATCTCGACCCGTTCGCCCAGGCCGCCGAAGAGCACCGTATGATCCCCCACTACGTCCCCGGCGCGCACAGCGTGAAAGCCGATCTCGCGGGTCGTCCGCTCCCCCACCAGGCCGTGCCTACCGTGCACACCGTCCGCCGCGAGGTCACGGCCCAAAGCTGAGGCGACGGCCTCTCCCAGAGCGAGGGCCGTGCCGGAGGGGGCATCCTTCTTGAAACGGTGGTGCGTCTCCACGATCTCCACGTCGTACCCGTCGCCGAGGAGGCGAGCCACCTGCCCCACCACCTGGAGCAGGACGTTGACGCCTACACTCATGTTCGGCGCTTGAAAAACCCGGGCTTCTCCCCCGCGCCGGCGAATCGCCTCGCGCTCCTGAGCGCTGAAGCCGGTGGACCCAATGACAATCGCCTTTCCGGCCCGGCAGACCGCATCGAGGTGGGTCATGGAAGCCGCCGCGCTGGTGAAGTCGATCACCACGTCGGCTACGGTCAGCGCCTCACTCAACGAGCTTCCGACCGGGACGCCTAGGGTGCCGATGCCCGCCAACTCCCCGGCGTCGCGACCGAGGGCGGGATGCCCCGGCCGCTCCACCGCGGCGGCGAGAGAGATGCCGTCGGTCTCCTGGACGAGCCGCGCGATCTGCATGCCCATGCGGCCCGCGGCGCCGGTGACTACCGCGCGGATCACGACTTGGCCCCCAGCAATCCATAATCGCGGAGCACGGCGTCGAGTTTGGCTGCGTTGCCCTCCTGCATGGGGCAGAGGGGCAACCGGAACTCCAGCGCGACTCGCCCCATCCGAGCCAGAGCGGTCTTCACCGGGATCGGATTCGTTTCGAGGAACAGGGCGCGGGCCACGGGCATCGTCCGAAAGTGGAGGTCTCTCGCTCGGGCCAGATCCCCGGCCGAGAAGGCCTCGATCATGGTTGCGACGTCGGCCGGGACCACGTTGGAGAGCACCGAGATGACCCCATGGCCGCCCAAGGCGAGCAGAGGCAGCACGGTGAAGTCGTCGCCGGAGAGCACTGTGAGGCGGTCTCCGCACTTCTCCAGCACGTCGCTCACCTGCTTCAGGTCGCCAGTGGCCTCCTTGATCCCCACCACGTCGGGTAGTCCGGCCAACCGGGCTACGGTCTCCGGCAGAAGGTTCACGCCCGTGCGGCCCGGAACGTTGTAGAGAACCAGCGGGAACTTCGCCTGCTCGGCCACGGCCTTGTAGTGTTGGTACAAGCCCTCCTGGGTGGGCTTGTTGTAGTACGGGGTGATGAGCAGGGCGCCGTCGGCGCCGGCCTCCTTGGCGTGGCGGGTGAGGCGCACGGCCTCGGCGGTGCTATTGGAACCGGTACCGGCGATCACAGGAACCCGCCCCCGCGCCTCCTCCACCGCGATGTCGATAACCCGGTTGTGCTCCTCGTGGGTAAGGGTCGCCGACTCGCCGGTGGTGCCGCAGGGGACGAGTCCACTCACGCCCTGGGCGATCTGCCAGTCGATGAGCTGCCGGTAGGCGCCCTCGTCCACGCGCCCGTCGCGGAACGGAGTGACCAGGGCGGTGATGGCTCCTCGGAACATGTTCCCCTCCTTACTGGCCGCCAGGGCTCAGAATGCCGCGAATCCTATCAATCGGCCTGTGGCAAGTCAAAAGCTAGCGCGCCGTCCGAGTGTGCGCTATAAGAACGGACCCGGACTGAAAAAACAGACGAGGGGAGGCCGGCGGCCTCCCCTCGGAATTACTCGGCAACTCGTTCCTCAGGAGTCGGCGCTCGGGCAGGAGGCGCAGGCGGATTTGGAGCCGCTGGCGCCACACGCGGGAGCCTTTTCGGCTTTCGATTCCTTGTCGCCACCACCGGATTTCCGGGCATAATCCGTGGCGTACCACCCAGAGCCCTTGAGCACGAAGGAACTCTGAGAAATCAGCTTTTCCACCGGGCCTTCGCACTTGGGGCACCAGGCCAAGGGGGCGTCGGTGATCTTCTGGGTAACCTCGAATTCGTCGTGGCAACTGTTGCAGCGGTACTCGTAAATGGGCATGGCCATAACCTCCGTCTGGATTGCCTCCCTCGCGGGAGGGGGCGCGATTATATAACACCGGAGGGCGCGTGAGGCAAACGTCGACGGCAGACGAGCAGGAGGTGGGCTTCTTCTCCACCGGCGAGGGGGCCACCCTTGCCGGCAGTCTGGTCACGATCTCCCTGATCCTAGTGAAGCTCGTTGCCGGGATCCTGGGCCACAGCGCCGCGCTCGTGGCGGACGCTCTGCACAGCGTCTCCGACCTCTGCAACGACGCCGTGGTAATCCTCGGCTACCGATGGGGCCGGCGTCCGGAGGATGAATCGCATCCTTACGGCCACGGCAAGGTCGAGACGCTGGCGACAGTCATCGTTGGGGGGCTCTTGATTGCGGTCGGCGTGTCGCTCGGCATCCGATCTCTCTCCGCTCTCTTCGGTCCCCGCCCGCTCCAGGAACCCGGGATCATCGCGCTGGTCGCTGCCGCCATCTCCATCGCCGCAAAAGAGACCATCTACCGAAGAACCATCCGCATCGCCGAGCGCCTGGACAGCCGGCTGCTCATGGCCAACGCGTGGGACCACCGTTCCGACGTCTTGGCCTCCACGGCCGCCCTCGTGGGTGTGGGGATCTCGCGACTGGGTCTCTTTTGGGGCGATGCCGCAGCCGCGATGGTCGTCTGCGCGTTCATCGTTCGGATGGGATGGAGTTTCGGGTGGCCGTCGCTCCTCGACCTCCTGGACACGTCCGCCGGCGAGGAGTTGCACCGGGACATTGGGGCCGCCGTCTTGGAGGTCCCCGGCGTCCACGGGTACCACGACCTCCGCACCCGGCGCCTTGGGCGCGACGTCTTCGTGGACGTGGACGTGGAGGTTACTTCCGAACTGAACGTGGTCCAGGGGCACGACGTGGCGCGCGCGGTTCGGAAAGCCCTCCTCGACCAGGTCCCGAGTGTCCGAGATGCCATGGTCCACGTGGAACCCCGCGGGGCGCGAGGAGGCGGTGTCTACTCCGAAGGGGCTCGGGACGACGTGATTCGGTCCGCCGAAGCGCTGGCGCGCGAAACCGAAGGCGTGCTGGGTTTACACGGAACCCGCATCATACCCCTGGAGTCGGGGTACCTGCTCAACATGGACATCGAGGTATCGCCGGATCTCACGATCCGCGAGGCTCACGGGATCGCCCACCGAATCAAAGAGGCAATTCGCGGGTTGCCCGGGATCGCCGACGCGGTCGTCCACGTGGACCTTCACGGGGAGTGAGGCAAAGGTATCCTAGCCTTCGTGCCTCTGGCGAAATCGCTGGTATTCCCACAGCCGCGCGAGGGCCCGCACGGCGCGCTCGGGGGTGGGGAAGGCCAAGACGGGGTGCTCTCCACCGATCTCCCCCGCACTCCAGAGGGTCCGCCCCTGGGGGTCGGGGAGCAGGGTGACGCCCACGACAGGCTTGCGATACCGCGCCGAGAGGCGAGCGATTCCCTGCAGACAGGTGCGTTCGTGGAGCGCTGCGCCGGCCTCCGCGGCCGCCAGCACCGCGGGATCCTGCGTCGGGTCGACCGTGCGGGAGGATGCCACCATCG
>QKJM01000265.1 GCA_003249315.1 Archangium sp. | reverse complement strand
CCGTTGAGCCAGGCGCTCACCGAGTCGCTACCGCGGTACACCACCGTGTCGATGAAGCTCTTGGACTTGTACTTCGTCTCGCGGTCCACGCCGGTGAAGAGGATCTCCCGCCCGGGACGCTCGAAGGCATAGTGCGCGGCGCCGCGCAGCGACTTGAAGCCGATGAGCACCGCCATGCCGGGCACCACCGCCAGCGCGAGGAAGCCGAGCATGGAGAGCACCGGCACCACCGCCAGCGCCGCCCCCAGGCCGAAGCGGGGAATCAGCCGTCCCGTCACCCCCGCCTGCAGCAACAGCGTGAGGGCCTGCACCCAGAAGTCAATCCGGCCAAAGGCGGCGGTGCGCTCGGCGGTGCCCTGGGCCACCAGCTCCACGATGCGGGCCTGCTGGAAGTAGAGGAAGGTGGAGGTGGTGGCATACAGCAGCATGTGCAGCGCCAGCCCCAGCAGCAGGGGCGAGGTGGCCAGCAACCGCAGCCCGGCGAAGATGCCTCCTCCCACCGGCTCCTCCCCGGCCGAGTCCCGGGGCCGCACCGAGGGCGCGTCGCGCGACAGCCGCCCCACGCACCGCGCGCTGGCCTCGAGCAGCACCGCGCTGAGCAGCATCAGGTTCACCGGCCCCAGCGGCCCGGCCAGCAGCGTCACCAGCAGCGGCCCCACCAGCATCCCCGCCGTGCCCCCCGCGGCGATGAAGCCGAAGAGGCGCCGACCCTGCTCGCTCACGAACAGGTCCGCCATGAAGCTCCAGAAGATGGAGACGACGAAGAGGTTGTAGACGCTCACCCAGACATAGAAGACGCGCGCCACCTGCTCGCGCCCCACCCCCAGCTTCAGCACCGCGAAGAAGGCCAGCACGTTGAGCAGGAAGAAGCGGTAGACGAGCGGTATCACCCGCCGCCTCGGCCAGCGCGACACCAGCGCCGAGAAGACCGGCACCGCCACCAGCATCACCCCGAAGCTCGCGGTGAAGAGCCACGGCAGGTGCCGCACGCCCCCCGCCGTCGCCATCTCGTCCCGCAGCGGCTTGAGGATGGCGTAGCCACACATCAGCGTGAAGAAATAGGTGAAGGAGAGGAGCACCACCCCCTTCTCCTCTTCCCTCACGTTCACGAAGCGCTCGAGCATCGGTACCAGCCCCACGGCCCAGAGGCTCGCCTGCCCGCCTGGGGTGCGGCCTCAACCGGAAGAACTCGAGGCTATTCCCTGGCTGGAGGGATTCGTACCCCCGAAGCCGGGACAGGGCGCACCTACATGCAGAGCAGCCGCACCCGGAGCTTCCCTTCGGGGGAGAATCCCGTGCTGAGATTCATCGCGTTGACCAGCCAGTGACTCCCATCGAAGCCGGACTGGAAGTACAGCGCCTCGCCATCGAGGATGCCGCTGGTGTCATCGAGCACGCTCCACCCGGCGCCGAGCGCCCTCCTTCCCGCCGGACACTCCACCTGGAGCTGCTTCCACGTCGTGCTCTCCACGGGCGTCTCCTGCGTGACGACCTCATGTGTCGGGAGGCTCGTCGCCGAAGCACATACGAGCCTCACCGAGAGCTTCCAGTCCGGGGCGAAGCTGGAGTTGTTGTGGGCATTCACGAGCCACCCCGAACCGTCCCAGCTCGGCCCGAAGTGGAGCGCCTGCCCTTCGAGGATGCCGCTGGTGTCATCGAGCGCGCCCCACCCCGCGCCGAGCGCCTTCTTTCCCTCCGGGCAGCGCACCTGCAACTGCTTCCACCCATTCGAATCCACCGCCGTCTCGAAGGGCACCACCTCATAGCCCGCGGAGTCCTTGAAAGGAGCGCAGAGCAACCGGACGGACAGCTTCCAGCGCTGCGCATAGGTGCTCTTGTTGCTGGCATTCACCATCCACCCGGAGCCGTCCCAGCTCGGCGCCGAATAGGTGGCGACACCATCGAGGATGGCCCCGGTCTCGTCGAGCACGCCCCACCCCGCGCCGAGCGCCTTCGTTCCCGCCGGACACGCCACCTGGAGCTGCTGGAAGGAGCCGCTGTCGACCGCGCTCTCCTGGGTGATGACTTCATAGCGCGGGACGACGAGCGCCGTGGACTCTCCGCTCAGGCCCCCGTCGACCTCGGGGCCACAGCCCATGAGCGAGGCGGTGCCGAGCGCCGCGGCCATGACCCCGAACGAGCGACGTCTCACCGACGACGAAGCCAGGATGGAATTCCCTCGCACTGCGGACACACCACGGCCCATGCGCTTCATCGGCATTTCCTCCGGACGTGAAGAGCACCAGGTACGGTCCCCCCTGGAGCAGGCACCCGGACGGAGGCGGGTCCGCTTTATTCAAGGGCCATTATTCAGGCCATTTCGGGAGCGGGAGGACTCAGAAGGCCACGCCGACGGCGAGTCGCGGAATGGGGACGACCTCCACCCGCAACGCGCCCTCCTCGGAGGACTCCAGGTCCGGAATCGCCCGGTACTGGGCCGAGAACCCCACCGAGAGCGTGAGGCGCTGGAAGAGCACCAGCGTCCAGCCCACGTTCCCTCCGAGCCCCAACCCGAAGGCCTTTCGCAGCACCTGGTTCCGCCGGGCACGCTGGTAGCTCGCGCTGAACTCGGGCCCGAAGAAGAGCCCGCTCGGAGCACTCCCCAGCACGAAGAGCCTCACCCCCAACGTCCCCGCCAGCGACAGGTGCCAGGAGCTCTCCGCGCGGCCGAAGGCGAACTCCGGCGCGAGATAGAGCGAGAAGCCCCGGCCGAAGGCCCGCTCGTACTCGACGCCGAGCTGCTGGTACTGGAGCGCCAGGAGCGGATTGAGGGTGAAGGTGTTCCGAGCGCCCAGCTCCTCCTTGCGCGGCGGCTTCGGCTCGCCGAGCTGAGCGAACCAATCGTGGATTCGCGTCGGGATGTCGTCCTCCGCCACCGCCTCGGGCGGGACGAGGAGACACAGGGAGAGAAGGAGGATTGGCGCGGCTCGATGCATGGGGACGCGTGGAGTGTTCCAGCCGGGCTGGGGGGAGTCAAATGGGCCTGCCCCAATGATACAGGGAGAGGAGGAAGTCCAGGGACGTCAGTTCCACCCCGAGACCTCTTCGGCAAGCGCCTCCCCATTCACCGAAGCCTGGAAAACGCCCCTCCCTCGTACCTCGATCATCTTCTACGCTTCCAGGATGTACGACAAGCCCAACAAGAAGGACATAGAGGAGTCGCAGCTCCATCGGTTCCGCGAGGCCATTCCAGATTTTCCGCCCGGCAAAATCGAGGAAGGAGAGGAACCCGACTTCGTGATTCAGACCCCTACCCGACGCATTGGTATCGAACTGATGCGTTTGTACCACGAACCTCCCCCCGAAGGGCAACCACGCCAACAGGTCGAAAGCCTGCGGAGACAAGTCTGCGAAAAAGCTCAGCAACTATATGAACAGTCGTGCGGCAAAGCACCCCACGTGTTCGTACGGTTCAGTAACTCCACACCAGTCACCGACAGGCGGGTTCTGGAACTCGCCAGGATCATAGAAAGTACCGTCCGCAGCTTCGCGCTGCGTCCGGGACAGGATCGAGAACTCGAGTTCGATGGAACCAACCGCGACTTGCTACCCAATGAAATCATCAAGATCCGCGCCTCGCGCCCAATGCATGAGTTCAAATGCATCTGGCAACCATCCGACGCAGCTTCGATCCCCAAATGTTCACGCACCCTACTCGAGAACGCGATCTCAAAAAAGGAGCGACGCCTACCAGACTACCGAAAGCGCGCAGACGAGATATGGTTATTACTGGTTGTGGGCTCCTCCATCTCAAGCAGCTTCCAAACACCCGACCCAAACGAGATCGGACCATTCCGAACAGGCTTCAAACGCATATATTACTTCCAAGAAACCGGACCTCGCACCATACAATTCCTCCGCACGAACACGTAACAGAAATCAAATCAACGAAAAAAGCAGGGTTCACCATGTCCTGGCTCTTCCGTCAAACCTCAACAAACCTGGGTCCGCTCAGGCCCGCCTCCTCCATGGCCAATCTGACGTGGTCGGAGACGACAAGAGCCACCGTCCACCCCCATGGCCGGAAGATCTGGGCGCTCCCTATCTTCCCTGGGTCCACCTTCAGACCGACGACGTTCCGGTAGTGCCCCACCCGCTCAGGCTCCCCATGCCTGGGCTCCCAGAATGACACCTCCTCACAGCGCACATCATCGATGCACCTGATGATGCGGAGGGTGTTGAGAACGAAATAGGGCTCAGGAAGACTCTCCACCCGCGCAGGGATGAACTGTATCTCGTGCTGGACGCCCATTCGCTCACACATGGCGAGGAAACGCTCGCTGACAACGGCGATATTCAATCCAGTCAGACTGAAGTCGAGCGCTCGCCCGGCGCGCGCCAACGACAGGACGAGGGGTTCTTCGAACCGGAGAATCTCCCCCTGCGTCAACAACCCTGGGATGACCTCACGTCCTCGAGCATCGACCGGACTTTTCACGTGCCAACGCCCCGGAATATTCACGTCATCCATCAGGCGAAAATATCTGCTTTGAACGCTCATGGCATTTTAATGAGAAGCTTGCTGAGTCTCGAACCTGGCTTGCATATGTCGCCCGCGATTTCGTCGAGAGCATCAATGAGCGTGCGCTTGCATTCCGCCCGGCTCCTACATGTTGCGACTGCCTGGCTCAACCGGTCGAATATCTCCTGATGGTACACCTCGGGATGAGGCCCCTTGTGTCCGATGAGGTAGATGATATTGGCCGGATCATCAAGGCTCATGCCCGCCTTTTCGAAGAGTTCCTTGAACCTCGGGGTCCAGGGACCGCCGAAAACATCGGACTTGTCATTCTTGTTCGTTGCGATGTGGTGGCCTTCATTGCCGTGCCCCTTC